>JASGMR010000002.1 GCA_030156385.1 Kosmotogales bacterium | reverse complement strand
CTCCGTGAACACGGCTGTTATATTTTTATCTGAATTCATCGTTATATAAGAGGGATTGACAACGCCAGTTAGGTCACCCTCCCAGTGATCGAATTGCCAACCTTCATCGGGAACGGCAGTGAGTTGAACACTGGTACCTTCTGAATATTCTGCCTTTTCAGGATTCACAGTAACATCGCCCTGACCATTCTTATTAATTGTAATTGAGTGTGTTTTAATTGGTTGAACACAACTTATGAATAAAAATATTATTAAAAAAAATAAGATAACAAAAGAAAATTTCCTTATCATAAATACTCCTTCTTATTGAATATTTTTATATAATTATTTATTAAAAAATTTTATATAGCAAACTTTTTCTTTGATAGAATTTGTTTCAGTCTTCTTTTAATTTCATGGGTTCACCACAGCAGTACAATTCACCTCCACCCACTTCAAGAACTTCAACTATATTTCCACATATTTCACATATAAAAATTTGTCCTTTTTCCTTAACAGCTGACATAACATACACCTCGCTTTTTTTAGATACACTTAAAATATACCACATTACTATTAATTTCTGTTTTAAATTGTCTTTATAGTATTGTTGTTTTTTTCAAATATGATTTATAATTGGATATATTCAATAATAAATTATAAGGGTGGTTGAAATGTCACAAATAATTATAAGGCAAATTTTACCCGATGAAGAATACAGTGTTTACGAATTAATATCAGATTGTTTTAATAAATTCATTGCGCCGGATTACAATTCAAGAGGAAAAATAGAATTTTTGAAATTTATTGATCCAACGAGATTAAAAAATAGAATTATGCACAAAACGTTTATGTTTGTAGCTGTATCCTTTGACAAAATAGTAGGGGTAATTGAGATGAAAGATAATAATCACATTTCTCTTTTATTTGTAAGTGAGAAATTTCAAAAGATGGGAATAGCAAAAAGGTTGATTCAAAAATCCATTCAGAGAGCTTCAAAATTTGATCCTTCCCTTAAAAAAATCACTGTTAATTCATCACCGTATGCTTTTGAAATATATAAAAAACTTGGATTCGAAGAAAAGGGTGAACAGAAAGAAGAAAATGGAATAATCTTTATTCCCATGGAGATGGAAATAAAGAAATGAACCATCTGGGTTCATTTCTTTATTTGTAAAGAACGAAAGCGGATATCGGCGGCAAAACCACCTCTTTTTCAATCGAATAAAGTATTTCGTTCCCTGCAGAGTTATTGTTTACAACAACATTCCAGGTTCCTTCTGGCAAGGTAATAGAAACAGTTTCATCGTTATTTCCATTGAATAAAATTATTACTTCTTCAAAAATATCAATACCTTCTCCATTCAATTCGAAGCCGATTGTCTTTCTGTCATTTGTTTCATATTCGATCACTCTTTCGATTATTTCCTGATCGGTGTGTAATCTAAAAATTGGATGCATTTTTCTTAATTCTATAAGACCCTTATAATATTCAAATATTTCTATGTATTCAGCTTTTCTGGAATAGTCAAAAGAATTTATCGATAAAGGAGAATTATAGGAATTTCCATCAAAATTTTTTGTTCTTGCGAAATCCTGGGCACCATTTATAAAAGGAATTCCTTGAGAAGTCAGAATGATTGCACCCGCCAATTTTTGAGCATTTATTAATTCATCATCATTCCATGAGTATTTGCTGTCTCTTTCCGCGGCAAGTTTATTTTTATCCCATAAAGTGTGATTATCATGGCAAGCCGCGTAATTAATCGTTTGTTGAGGGTCATCTGTAAATCCTTTTATAGTTTTACTGAAATTTATAGATCCTACTAAACCCGACTTAATTTTCTTAACTTTTCCAAGAGAATCCATTATGAATCCTTTAGTACCTAAATCAAATACCGAACCCCTTATTCCATCTCTTATGTCATCATTAAATGCGGCAATTTCGGTTCCTTTAACAGCAACTTTTATAAGACGATTTATTACATTGTAAGGAAGATTTTCGCTGGCCGGTTTCCCCCAATAATCTATCGCTGTAGCATCTCCCCATCCTTCGCCGTAAATAAGAATAGCGGGTTTAATTTTGCTTAAGTTTTTTTCCACGGCTAACATAGTTTCGGTGTCTATAAAACCCATTTGATCGAATCTGAATCCGTCAACATGGTATTCCTCTACCCAATATTCTGTTGCATCCAGTATAAACTTTCTCATCATAGGTCTATGTGATGCTATCGTATTGCCACATCCGCTTTCATTTATGAATGAGCCGTCCTCTGATATTTTGTAAAAATAATAGGGAACTGCCTGATCAAACGATGATAACTCTCCTGTACCGTATGTGTGTGGAAATACAATATCTATAATAACCCCTATAAGATTTTCATGAAATTTTTTTATCATCAATTTGACTTCTTCAATTCTGTTATAGGGATCAAATGGATTTGAAGAATATCTTCCTTCTGGAACTAAAAATAAATATGGATCGTAACCCCAGTTATAATACGCTTCGAAATCCTTATTTTCTTCATTTCCCGTGTAAAAATCGTACATAGGCATTATATGAACATGAGTTACTCCCAATTCTTTTATATGATCAAAACCTGTTTTAACACCATCGGGCCCAATTCCATTTTCTTCCACCATTCCAAGATAAGATGCTTTATTTACTATGCCGGAATTTTCATTTCCCGTAAGGTCTGCAATATGTGTTTCGTATATTATCGAGTCTTCCGGATATTCTGTGATCATAATATTGGCATCCATTAACCAGTTGTCCGGATCCGTTTTTTTCAAATCAATAACGGCAGATTTTAAGCTGTTTACCGAGACCGCTTTTGAATATGAATCCACTGATATTTTATCCGTTCCGTAATTATTGTATTTATAAAGATAAAATATACCGTTCAAATCACCTTTTGCAGTGGTTTTCCAGGTACCTGTATTATCCATATTCATCTGAATTTCGTCATAAGGATTTTTATCATCCCAGTTTTTGTAAAGCAGCAGAGAAACTTTTTCCGATACCGGTGACCAGGTTCTGAACTCTGTATATTCTTTATCATAGATAAAGCCCAATTCTCCTTCATAATAATAATAATCAAGTATTCCCATCATAATAACTTCTGAAGGAGAAAAACCTTCTATCATCAACTCAATTTTTTTGGATAAATCATTTAATTCCAAATTTTCCTTAAGCTTTACACTGATGAAATTGGTTTCAGATAAGTCTGTGGGAATTATTTTATCTACATCAACTATTTCCACATTTTTTCCATCGATAGTAATATTGATTTTTCCATTCCAGTTTTTCGTATCGAATTTGTTGGTCATAAAAGCCCTTATTTCATTTTTATCTACGGCCGCAGAAAAAAATATTCTGGGATTTGTATCCGGTTTCTCATAAAAAATATCTTTTACACCCTGTAGTAGGTATATTTCTGCAACTCCATTTTTTATTTCAAAAAATCTATCGGAAGTTATATCTTTTTTTTCCCAATTACCCAATCTTACTATTATTCCCGGATTTGAAAGATCATCTTCGAAATGAATTCTGGCCACTTGACCGAAATCGTCGGTTTCGCTAAAATAATAAGCTTTTCCTTCTTTTCCAGTGTCCCATATCCACAAATTCCAACCTTCGTAATTGTCATCAAATCTGTGGTAATGAATTGTGAGGTCTGTGGAAGCATAAACAATGAATGAAATAAATATAATAATAAATAGTAAAAATATTTTTCTCATTTTCATCTCTCCCTCTTTTGTTATTAAAAGATTATATCATCGAAAAAATTTAAAGAATAGAAAAATCAGTATTCTTTTTTTAATAATTTATAGGAAGAATTCTTTATTCCAATTGCTCCGAGTGGAGCGGTGAATAAAATTGATAATACTGCGATAGCAAGCATTATATCCCCGGATGCAACGCCCATAGAAAGTGGGACTCCACCTATTGCTGCCTGGACGGTAGCTTTTGGAGAATAGGCAATCATACAAAATACTCTTTCTTTAAAGTTTAAATCGGATTTATGTGTGGAAATGAGAACACCGAGAGCTCTTCCGGATAATCCAATTACAATGATTAATAATCCTATCAAACCTGAGTTCAGTGCAACATTTATATTTACTGTTGCACCGACAAGAACAAAAAGTAATATTTTTGCAAGTATCCATACTTTGTTGAATTTTTTTGATAATCTTTTTGCCACTACCGGTCTGAACTCGCTGATGGCAAAACCAATTGACATAATACCTATTAATGAAGCAATAGGAATTACATTTTTTGAAAAATCTTCAAAGCAGTACAGGAGTATAGATATTGCAACCAGAATAAGGGTTTTCTTTGTATCTCTGATGTGGAATTTCTTGAAAATTTTCACTAAAATAATTCCGATACATATACCTAAAAAAATTCCAAATATTATTGATATAGGAATTTTTAAAAAAACTATTCCCATATTGACATTTGAACCAAAATAAATTCCCATAAAAGCCGTGAATAGGGTAATTGCGAATACATCATCGACTGATGTGCTGGCTAAAAGCAATGAGGGTATATGTTTATCGGTCCCCAGACCCTTTTCTTTTATATCAAGCATCATAGGAACGACTACTGCCGGTGATACGGCGGCTAATATAAATCCTAACATCCCACCTTGAATCAATGTGAAATCGAGAAACAGCATAGAACAAATTATTACAATAATGCCCTCGATTATACATGGAATGAAACTCATTTTTAAAGATACTTTTCCAATCTTTTTTATCTTTTGAACATTAAGATCCAATCCCGCTCTGAGAAGAATAACAATCAAAGAGATCATTCTTATATCGGAAGAAATGTTTAAAATGTCCTGACCGATTAAATTCAGACAGTATGGACCAATAATTATTCCTGTTATCAGCATTCCAAGAAGATCGGGAAGTTTCAATTTTGTGAAAACGATACCACCGATCAAACCAAAGATTATTATAATTGCAAAACTTGACAACATATTCTTCTCCAAAAAAAAACCTATTGATTTAGAAAAATCTAAATTCAATAGGAGTCATCAGCATTTACGCGGTTAAGGTGAACTCCATCACCAATATACTTAAAACGATATCATAAAATATAAATGATTACAATGTCGGTAAAAAGTTTTTTGAAGTATCAGATAATTATATCAACGTAAATATTCATAAAATAAATATTAAAATCTGAGAAATTATAAATAATTGAATCGGCTGGATGAATTTATCATTATAGATAATATCTTTTATATTCTATGGTAAAATTCCCAAGGAGGGTATGCAGAATGGAAAAAATATTTTTAGTCGTAGATACCGAAACTACTGGAAGCAATCCCTTTAATGGTGATAGAATTCTTGAAATTGCCGCAATACCTGTTTACAAAGACAAAATTAGATACGATCTTTCTTATCATTCATTGGTAGATCCTCAGGTTAGGATACCTGGTTTTATAACCACAATTCATGGCTTAAAGAATTCTGATGTTAAAAACAAACCTATTTTGAGAGAAATATTTCCGGATTTTAAAAGATATGTTGGCAATTCAATTATAGTCGGACATGGTATCAAAACAGATATGATTTTTTTTGACTTTGCTTCCAGAGAATCTGGAATAAATCCTTTATCGAATAATTTCATCGATACTCTGGAAATTACAAAAGAAATATTTCCTGATAGTTCTCATAAATTATCTGATATTGCTGTAAAATTGAAAATAAATGATAAACCTACTCATAGGGCTTATGATGATGCCAGGGTAACAGCGAAGGTTTTTTTACATTTGATACATAAAGTGATTTCTATGCCTGCCCTTATGAGTTATAGTAAAAAATGGAAGGGATGATTTTGGATAAATTCAAGGAATACGATCTGTATTTGAAAATAAAAAGCGAACAAATTCATACGTTGTGTTATATTGTAGAAGCGGAAGACAATTTGATGAATATCAGACATTTATCTAAAGGAGGATTATTGAAAATAATCGTTCCCGGTGATATGCTTAATGAAAGTTTAAAATTTTTAAAAAGTATAAGTAATGTAGTGCCTTTAAAAGTGGTGGAAATTTGTGAAAATCCTGGACATACTTAGTTGGTTTCAGCCCAAGCAGATTGAAGAAAGCATAAGAGATATAAATTATGATAATTTAAAATCTCTTGGATATAAAACCATTCTTTTTGATTATGATAACACTATTGCAGTTTGGAAATCAGAATTTGATCGTATAAATCGTCCGGTTATTGATAAGCTATTTTCCGACGGTTTTAAAGTTGCGGTTGTTTCTAATTCTCCAATGGAAAGAATATCTAACACTAAGTCATATTTTGGAGATAAACTAAAACTTTTTCATTCTCTTAAAAAACCAGGTGTTAAGGCATTGAGAAGTGTATTGATTCAAATAGAAAGTGTGCCTGAAGAAACGGTAATTATAGGTGATTTGTTTTTTACGGATATAGTTGCAGGAAACAGACTGGGTATGCATACAATACTTGTTAAGCCTCCATACAAAGAAGATTTGAGTCCTTCACAGAGATTGATTGGCGGGGGAACGATTTTTATGTACAAAGCATATTTTTACTCCGTTGGATGGGTTCCCAGAATTCTTGATTTAGCTACTCCGCATTATTTTGTAGATTCAGTTGAAAACATCGATTTTTTAGGACTGAAAAAAGCCGGAATAAAGATAATGGTGTTTGATTTTGATAATACACTGGAAAAGTATCATTCATTCGAATTGTCCGAAAACAGTAAATTGATTCTGAAAATGGTAAAAAGTTTAAATATGATTCCAATAATAATTTCTAATGGAAAAAAGGAAAGAATAAAAAGGGCCACTAAAGAACTTAAAAATATATTCGTGGTTGCAGAAGCAAAAAAACCGTTTACATCCAAATTAAAAAAAATATTAAAGCATTTTAAAGTGAACCCCTATGAAATAGCGGTTGTAGGAGATCAATTGTTTACCGATATTATTATGGGAAATATGCTTGGAACGCTTACAATAAAAGTTAAACCAATATCAGAAAATGAGTTTTTCTGGACTAAGTTTGTAAGAATTTTGGAAAAACGTGCTATGAAATATTTAAGAAAAAAACCTATTTTAGAGGGTGTTAATATTGAAGTGCAAAGGGTGCGGGCTTCAACTTCAGACAGAGAACCCTGATTTTCCGGGTTATATTGATAAATCTGTTTTTGAAACTAGATTGTCCCAAAATAAAGAAATACTCTGTAAAGATTGTTTCAGAACAAAACATTATAGTGAGTTTAAAGGGAACATTGGAAATATTCATACCGTCGATTATATCTCAAAAGTCGTTAAAGGTATAGATAATATAATTTTTTTGATTGATCTGTCGGATTTTTTCGGTACGTTCGATAAAAGAATTTTAAATCTGGTCAATGGAAAGAGAATACTTTACGTTGCGAATAAAGTTGATTTATTTCCACCACAAATTTCCTCCAGGGAAATAAAAGATTGGCTTAGCAGGGAATTAAAAACGGAAAAAAAGAATATTTATCTGATCTCTTCAAAGAAAAACAGAGGTATAGAAAAAATTGAAAAAGAAATAAACGGGGGAAAATACAAAAAAATCGCTGTAGTTGGTGTTACCAGTGTGGGAAAATCATGTTTTATAAACAGTTTATTAAGAAATGGATCGACAACTGTTAGCAGATATCCCGGAACAACTATGAAACCAATCGTTTTACAGACAAAAGAAGGAATTGAAATAGTTGATACCCCTGGAATATATACAAAGAATCGTTTGTCCGACTTGCTTGATGATAAATCAAAGGGGCGTTTTTTGCCTGAGAAAAAATTAATCAGAACTACTGTAAAGTGTTATAGAGACATGACAGTGTTTTTCAGTGCATATATAAAAATGAATTTTCGTGGTTCAAAAAATCCCGTTCCCGTTTTTCATTTTTTTTCGCCGGAAAACGTTGGTGTCCATATCACAAATGAAGAAAAATCTGAAAATAAGTATATTGATTGGATTCCAAAAATATTATTTCCTCCGTATAAAAATAACAATTTAAATGATATAGTATTTACGGAAAAAAAGTTCGTCCTTAATGAAGGGGAAGAACTTTATATATCTGGACTGGGATTTATAAACATGGCATTTGGTCAACTTGAATTTTCGTTAAAGTTACCAGAAGATATTTTTATAAAGAAAACAAGGGCAATGATTCATAAAGATAAATTCAAATAATTTTGGAGGTGTATTTTTTTGAAGTTTCGAGGACCAGGAATTAAGGCTGGCGTATCAAACAGACATATTCATGTTAATGAAGAGGATTTAAAAACATTATTCGGGAAAGATTACGAACTCACTCCTATAAAAGATTTGGGTCAACCTGGGCAATACGCTGCGGATGAAAAGGTTATAATTGTTGGAAAAAAAGGAGCAATTCCTGGAGTAAGAGTTTTAGGACCCGTCAGACCGGAAACGCAAATTGAAATATCAAGAACGGATTCGTTTCAACTGGGCGTTAAACCACCACTTAAAGACAGTGGTGATTTGGAAGGTTCTGCTTCTTTGACTGTCGTAGGTCCAAAGGGAACAATTATCTTAGGCAGGGGCGTTATAATTGCAAAAAGGCATATCCATATGACACCTGAAGAGGCTGAAACTTATAAGCTTAAGGATAAAGATATTGTGAAGGTCTATTGTGAGGGAGATGGTCAGAGAAAGACTATTTTTGATGATGTTCTCATTAGAGTGAACACAAAATATGCATTGGAATTTCATGTGGATGTTGACGAAGCAAATGCAGCGTTTTTGAGTAATAATCAAATGGTATATATCATAGAAGAATAATCTCTGTTGCTGAGATTATTTTTTGTTTTGTAAATAAATTTGAAGTGATAACTCCTCTTTGGAGTTATTCTTCATTATGAAGGTTCATTTCAATTTCTGTTACTAAAGCATCGGCAGATGCGAGGTTAGTAGCAAGAGGTATGTTGTGAACATCGCATACTCTTAATAACGCAGATACATCCGGTTCGTGAGGCTGTGCAGTAAGAGGGTCCCTTAAAAAAATTACAAAATCCATTTTATTTTCAGCGATCATTGCACCGATCTGGAGATCTCCTCCCAATGGACCGGATTGGAATTTTGTCACATCAAAGAGTTTAATTTTCTCTTCAATCAATTTACCGGTTGAATGAGTTGCATATAAAGAACATTCCTGGAATATCTCTTTGTGTTCCCTGATAAACATTATGAGATCTATCTTTTTTTTATCGTGAGCTATTAGTGCTACGTTTAATTTTTTCATTCTTTTCCTCCTTTCTCCAAAAAAAGAATATATTAAAACTATCCTTTCCTAATTAAATTGGCGTAAACAGTAAGTAAATATAAAAATACTATTTTTAAAACAATATATTTATTACTTTTTAAATTATTAGAGTATGAAATAATATGATACAGGATTCATGTAATTTTTTCGTGTTTTATGAAATCACCCAATTCGAATATTTTTTTCTCCCATATTTTTATTTCTTTTATTCTTTCATTGTAATCCGGAATAATTTCTCCGAGACAGCTCCAAAAATTTTTGGAATGATTGAAGTGAACGAGATGACACATTTCATGAATAACAATATAATTCAAAAGTTCTATGGGTAACAGAATTATTTTCCAACAAAAATTCAATCTGTTTTTTGAGCTGCAGCTACCCCAGATAGTTTTTTGGTTTTTGATTTTTATCTCTCTGGGTTTTTTATTGATCAATTCTGAATAAAATTCCGTTCTATTTTTCACAACATTATAACAGTATTCTCTATACCAATCATAAAGGATTTTATTAATATTTGAGTCTTTATACACGATCAAGGTGATTTTCTTTCCAAAAAATATTTTTGGTTTTCTATCAATTTTTGATTCAATGATTTCGAATGGAATATACTGGCCCAACAATAACAATTTATAACTCATCAACACATTTTATCATTTTATATTGACAATCGCGGAAAATTGTTTTAAGATATGACCACAAGGTCATATGACTGCAAGGTCATATTAGAGGAGACAATTTATGCCAAAGAAGACTTTTTTTAATTTAAAAGAAGATAAAAGAATCAGAATTATAGATGCAGCGTTGAATCAATTCTGTTCTCATCCTTTTGATAAAGTTAGTATTAATATCATTGTTAAGGAAGCCAATATTTCTAAAGGGAGTTTTTATCAATATTTTAATGATAAACTTGATTTATATACATATATTTTAGAAAAAATTATAAAGATTAAAGAAGAGATCTTCGATGAGATATTTTACAATACATATAAAGATATGAACCTGTTTCAGATATTAAAACTTCTTATAGATATGTCTGACGCTTTGTTCAGTAAATATCAGAGATATGTGAAAATGAGTGAATTCTTATTTCAAGACAGATCTTTAAGGAACGAAATTTTATTAAAATATAAGTATAAAACTAACGATATAATAACAAAATTATTGGAAAAAGAAAGAAAAAAGGGTTCTATTAAATCTGGTCTTCCCAATCCTGTTTTGGCTCAGATTATTTTTCAGGATATTATCGTAATAGATGAATATTGCAGAGAAAATGAAAATTCGAATAAAACCGAAGTTTTATACGCTTATGTAAACCACTTGAGGGATGGTTTGAGGGGGAGGGATATGAGTGATTGAAGTGAAAAATCTGTTTTTCAAATACAATAAATCCCATGAATATGCGGTAGATGGAATTTCTTTTGATATTAATGAAGGAGAAATCTTTGGATTTCTAGGACCGAATGGCGCAGGAAAATCCACTACACAGAAGATACTGACTGGAATTTTACCGGTTCAGGATGGTGAGATATATCTGAGAAAAGAGAGAATAGAAAAATTCAACAACGATTATTTTAATGCTATAGGTGTTTCATTTGAACAGCCAAATATTTACGGAAAACTCACCGGGAAAGAAAATCTGGATTTTTTTGCAAGCATGTATGATTACCCCGTTCAAAGCTCGAGTAACCTTCTTAAAATGGTTGATTTGGATAATGCAGCGAACAAGAAGGCCGGTGAATACTCAAAGGGTATGCAACAGAGACTTGTTTTTGCGAGGTCATTGATAAATAGACCCAAAATTTTATTTCTTGATGAATCGGTTTCCGGATTGGACCCATCAAATGCGGTATTAATTAAAGAAATCATTAAAGAGCTCAGAAAACAGAATACGACAATTTTTTTGACAACTCATAATATGACAGTGGCCGATGAACTGTGTGACCGAGTGGCTTTCATAAATTCCGGGAAAATAGTTTTAATTGATTCACCAAGAAATTTAAAACTTCGTTATGGAAGAAAGTTGGTGAAAATAGAATATGAGAATGACGGGTGCCTGAATAAAGAAATATTGTCCCTTGTTGATGATAAAGACAAACAAAGAATTGTAGAAATAACCAAAACAAAATTAATCGAAACAATTCATTCCCAGGAAGCGACACTTGAGGATATATTTATTAAAGTTACCGGAAGGGAACTGGGATAATGATAAAAAGAATATTTTTTAATTTCCTGAAGGAAGTTAAAATTGGGTGGAGAGGCAACTATTTTTTGTTAACGGTAGGAATTGCGGTTTTTTATATTGTTTTTATTCAATTTCTTCTTCCTGGGTTTATTAATCAAAATACGAATGTCTACATATTTACCGAAATAGATTTTGAAATTGATTATGAAGACATTCGGATCGAGGAGTTTGAAAATGTTTTTTTTGTGAATGATTTAGATGAATTACATTCAAAACTTGACAAGAATAGGGAATCGTTTGGAATATATATAAGCGGTACTGAAAGTAATCCAAAAGTGGAACTTTTTATTCAGGGAAATGAAGATGAAGCATTAAAAGAAGTGTATAAAATATCAATTTTAAATTCTTTTGGAGTTCTTTCTGAAAACAATTTTAATAAGGTGTATCTGAACAATAAAATTTCTTCACCCATAAAGATGAACAATTATATGGTTCCCATATTGTTATTAACGGAAGCGGTAATGATGGGGATTATTTTTGTATTCACTATGATTTTTACTGAAAAAAATGAAGGAACAATTTATGCTTATTCAGTTACCCCCGGTAAAATTTTTGAATATCTTTTGGGCAAGGTTCTTTATTTGATATTTTTAGGGCTTATTTTTACCTCAGTTTTTTGCGTTCCATTATTTGGATTCAGGGTAAATTATTTAGAACTATTTTTAGTGATTGCTTTGGGAAGTTTTTTTTCGACTTCAGTTTCATTAATTTTTGCGAGTTTTTATGATAATATATCACAATCTCTTTTTTCTATGCTGGCCCTCAATCTTATTCTGATAGCACCGATGTTTTCATATCTTATACCCTCATTTAACCCTCCAATTATGAGAATTATTCCCACATATGGAATACTATTTAATTTAAGAAACATTTTGTTTAGCGACTATGGAAATTTAATATATTCAGATTTACTGGTGATTTTATTGGAAGGAATTGTATTTTTTCTGATTTCCAGCGTTTTGTATAATAGAATGATAAAGAAAAAATAGGTGATTAGGATGAGTATAAAAAGAATAATTTCAATTTTCAGAAATGATTTCGTTAACAGTATAAGAGATAAAATGATTGTTTATCTTATGATTGCACCCGTCCTTTTGGCCCTGGTTGTGAGATTTTTCATTCCAGGCTATGAAAATATTTCTATAAAATTTGGTGTTGAGGAAAGTTTAAAGCCCTCTATAGGTGCTTTTTTAGAAAATTATGCTGATGTTGAATACTTTGAAAACAGATCGGAAATATACAATCGTATCGAACAATATGATGATTTTTTCGGAATTTCAACAAGTTCAGATGGAAATTTTGATTTCATTCTTCAGGGAAACGAGAATGAGAGAAACATTGAAATTGCAGACGGCCTTTTAAATTATTATTCTACTCCCAGCGTGGTGAGAGATTCTCTGGATATTGAGATTAAAAGTTCGGGAAAAACTCTTCCGATTCTTGCAACTATCGGATTTATATTTGTTATTTTAGTTTCCTATTTGTTTGGTGGTTTGACGATAGCTTTTAACATGATCGAAGAAAAGGAATCAGAAACATTGAAAGCACTCGATGTTACGCCGCTCAAATTGAGTGAGTTGGTTGTAGGAAGAAGTATTTTGGGGTATTTTATGCCCATAGTTCATGCTTATCTGGGAGTTTTGATAATGGGATTTGAAGGGATAAACATGTTTATGCTCCTGATAATAACGCTCGTTAGTTCACTTATAGGTATTGTTTTCGGTTTCGCCATTGGTTTTATAAGTTCAAATCAATTCAACGGTATTACGAATATGAAAATCGGATTATTAATTCTCATGATACCTACAATACTCACATTTTTTTTGCCAAAGGGAGCACAAATATTCCTCTATTGGGCACCAACCTACTGGTCGGCTATGGCATTAAAGGACCTTGTGAATGTTCAACAGAGATGGGGAAACATGTTCATTCAAATTTCAGGGATAATTTTAACTCTTACGATTTTCATTTTGATTCTTACACCGAGGTTCAAAAGAACACTGAAACTATGAATTATCCTCCGAATCATCATCGTATTCAGAAATAATTTCGTCATCATAATAAACCGTTTGAAGATTCAGCGTGTCAAACTGGACGTTGTAATCCCAGATCGTTTTAAATTCTTTTGATTCACCCGTAGTCAGATTGTTAACGACAGTTTTACTTTCAAAAACATATTTTCCAAATTCAACTTCTTCATATTCAATGGAATATTCTTCAAATTCATAATTGCTATCTTCCCCGGCGAGTTCGTCGATGAAAAACTCATTTGATAGGTCGATGATATCTTTTGAAAGTGATAGTGGTTTAAATTCTTTTTCCGGAATGTTGAAGAGTACCAGCCAAATCACCAATATTATGATTATTACAAAAAAAACCTTCGATATAACCTCTTTTGTCTCAGAGGAAAAATCTTCTTTTTCATCGTTTTTCGGATTTTTTTTCAAATCATCATTCATAATATCACCCATCATGTCAAATCATAAAGTTTTTGAGCATTTTCCCTGAGTATACCTCTTGCAATGTATTTGTAGTCATCTCTGTTTATTTCGCCACTTTCAATAAATTCAAACAAAACTTCATGAATACATGATCTGGATAAATCGGATGACAAATAATACAGTTCCGGGATTTTACTCGCATCGGAAGAATAAAGAATTTTGGTCCAGGGGCCCAGTTCAAAGAGATTGCTTAAAACATTTTTAAATCCCTTAATGGAAAGGTATGGAGAAACTAAACCTAAATCAACATAAACATTTGAATATATAGATGCCATGTAACCCGCTTCTCTCATAAATGGATAAGAAGAGTGTAATAAGATGACAGGAACGGACTTGTTTGCTTCGATTAGTTTTTTTAAAAGAAGAGGGTTCGATTTTGTTAAATCAAGATCGTTATCACCAAATCCCGTATGAAATTGAATTGGTATCTTTCTTTTGGAGGAAATTTTGAAGGCGCATTCGACGAGAAAGGAGATTAAAATCTTACTGGTCAATTTAGATTCCCCTGAATCGATAATTCTGTAGTATTCTTTTTTTACATCGTCAAATGACACTTTTATTAAATCCAATCCACATCTATATGCGGCAATCGATTTATAACTTATTATCGTTTCTGAATCATCCTCGAGTTCAGAGATGAATTCATCGACGAATTTGTCAAAGGTTGGCTTGGCTTTAATCAGCTTTTCTGCTATCCACTCAATTCTTAATATCCTTTTGGTTTTTACAATTCCCTTGAAAAAGGAAATGTCATAAAATTGCTCGCTCAGAAAACCATCATCGATAAAAAGATATTCAAGATTGGATTTATTTATGAAGAGTTCTGTTAATTTTTTCATGCTTTTTTCCCTGCTTTTGTTATAGTAACTATCGATTTCAGAGTCAAACATACTCGAAAGCTTTTTAATGCTTCTTTTATAAAAAATCGTCTCTTGAGTATGAATTTTGAGTTGTGTGTCATCGCCAGTCTCGGAAAAAGCCGAAATGAATTTATCATGATTCATTTCTTTATAAATACTGTGACAGTGATTATCAACAGCCTTTATTTCATCAATAAACATTAAAATCTCTCCAGCATGATCTTTCTCTCCTCTTCTATCGAAAAATTTTCTGCTTCTTTATTTTCAAACAGTTTTATTTTCAAATATGAGTTGAAGAATTTTTCGCCCATAAAACTTTTGAATAAATTGTCTTCGGAAAATTTATTGAGGGAGTCAATTAATTTTTCCGGAAGTCTTTTGATTCTCCTTTCATTTAATTCTTCTTCAGAATATAATGAAGGATTCCGCTGCATGGGTTCCTTTAACTCCTTTTTTTCAACGATTCCTTCAATACCGGATATAATAATCAAGGCTAAGGCTATATATGGATTGGATGTACCGTCAACTGTTTTTATTTCAAAGTTTTGAATATTATTATCAGCGTCGCCGGGTACCCTTACTGCCGCTTCTCTGTTATTATATCCCCAACAGTCATATGCTCCGCTCCATGAATTGGGTTTAATTCTTCTGAATGAATTATTTGTGGGAGTTGTAACGGCCATCATTGAATCTAAATGATCGAGAACGCCCTCTATAAATGATTTCGATAGAAAAGAAAGGACATTATGCACTCCGGTTAAATTTTCCCCGTTTTTCCACAGGCTGAGATGAATATGCGTACCGCTTCCGGCAAATTCTTCAAACGGTTTAGGCATAAAAGAAACCCTGTATTCGAACATATGAGCCACACTTTTTGTGATTTCCTTGAAATAAATTTGTTTGTCGGCCGCTTCCAGGGGATCGGCATATTTAAAAGTCAATTCAACTTGGCCGGGACCGGATTCGGGGTAAAATCTTTCAATCAGAAAACCCTGATTCTCTAATTCATCGGATAGCTTAATTATAAAATCATTATAATTTACATAAGAATATGAAGAAGCGAAAAGAGAATTATCAATTAATTTGTTCTCATCTTCTTCAAACTTGAAAAGATAAAATTCATTTTCAAATGACACTTTCAATTCATAATCAAGTTTTTTCAATTCTTTTATAGCTTTTTTCAATAAATTTCTCGGGCAGAGTTCCCACGCTTTATTGTCAAGAAATAAATCTGTAATTACTGTTGCAAATCCAGGAGAATAGGCAGGAAATTGAAGCGTTTTCCAATCGGGTTTCAACCATACTTCACCCACAGGTTCTACTCCTGCTTCTCTGACGAGAAAGTCTTTTAAATATGGAATACCTTGTTGGGCTTTTGAAATTCCTGCAATATATTTATGATTTTCTTTGAATAAGTTTTTATAAATACTTTTAGCTCTGATTTGTCCTGCGTTATCAGTCCAGATACCTTTCAAAAAACTTATATTTTTATCAGAAAGTTTGAGCCAATCCTCTTTCATTTTAATTATCCCCCTTTAAATAATTATACTACTGATTTGTTCGTGGCTAAAATTTTAAATAGTGGTTATAATAGAAAATATAAAAACAGGAGGGGAAAAAATTGTACTCAGTAAAAGAATATTTAGAGAAAGAAGTAAAACCTGCTTTTGGCTGTACTGAACCGGGCGCTGTCGCATTAGCTGTTGCCAGAGCGAGAAAAGAAGTTGGAGGAGAAAATATAAAAAAAGTCATTGTTGATGTATCAAAAAATGTATATAAAAACGGTATGTATGTCAAGGTTCCGGGAACAAAAGGCATGCAGGGAAATAAAGTGGCTGCCGCTGTTGCCGCTTTTTGTGGTGATCCCGAAAAAAAGTTGGAAGTTTTAAGTGATTCTTCCGATGAATGTCTTGACAAGGCCCGTTTATTACTGGATAGAGATGCTGTGGAAGTGAATTGTATAAAAGATCTTTCCGGTATATATATAGATGCAAAAATCTATACGGATAAAAATTTTTCGCAGTGTGTGATAAAGAATTCCCACACAGGAATTTATATAGTGAAAAAAAATGAGAAAATAATATTCTTCAATAAAGATAATGTAAAAATTGGTGATGATTTTAAATTTTCGCCATCTTTTAAACTCGATCACTTTATAAAAACGATCGATAATATGGACAGTATGGACGTAGAAGAAGTTTTCAGGGGTATAAATATGAACTATAAAGTTGCCGAGTATGGATTGAAGTCTATTGGATTCAATGAAATAATCAATCAGGTGAACTATAAAATAAAATATTTTTGTATGGCCGCTTCGGGAGCGAGGATGAGCGGGGCGAATCTGCCTGTAATGAGTAGTGGGGGAAGTGGAAATCAGGGAATAGTGTCTATTTTGCCGGTGGCAATTGTGGGAGAAGAATTGAGGATTGAAAAAACTAAGATTGCAAAAGCAGTTGCGCTGAGCCATTTTATCTCGGGTTACATAAAAAGTAAACTTGGAAAGATTGCTCCGGTATGCGGATGCGTAAATGCCGCTTCACCAGGAGCTGCAGCGGGTATAACTTACTTATTCAACGGATCACAGGAGCAAATTATGCTGGCAGTAAAAACTGTTTTATCGGATACTTTGGGAATGTTTTGTGATGGTGCCAAGGAAAGTTGTGCCTTAAAAGCAGGAATAGCGGCTCAGGAAGCTTATGACGCTTCTCTTTTGGCCATGAGAAATATTGGAATAAAAGATTGCCAGGGATTTCTTGATAATGATTTTAATAAAACGATGGAAAATATTGTTGAAATTGGGAAAAATGGATTGACAAAGCTCGATGAGGCTATCATTAAAGTTTTAGAGAAAAGGGATTAAATTTTTTTACTGGTGAAAACTGAATATTTTTAAATTTATTTGCCGTATTGTATGGCAATAGTTCTGTAAATTATTTAGATAAATCGGGGTGAATTTTAGTATTAAAATAAAATTCTATTTTTATAAATATTTTTCAGTGATATATTATGATTTTTTAAATAAATTATTTTAAAAACTCAAAAGGCAAAAGAAAGAATTGTTTTTTAGATGATATAATTCCACAGTATTTTTATAAGCGAGGTGTTCTATGAATTCTTTACCAAATGAATTGCTTTGGTTTATTTTTATGGTAATTGATATGTCTCTTGCAGTGTTACTGTTTAAATTTTTCAAAAAGCAGGGACTTTATCTGCTTATAGCGGTGAACATCATTCTTGCAAATATTCAGGTTGTCAAAGTGGTCGAATTATTCGGATTGTCCGCCACACTTGGAAATATTCTGTATGGCTCAATTTTCTTTTCAACCGATATTTTGAGTGATATTTACGGGAAAAAAGAGGCAAAAAAAGGTGTGTTGATAGGTTTTATATCACTTTTATTGATGACCTTGTATATGCAATTATCACTTTATATAAAACCGGCGAACTTTGAAGAGGCACAGGTTATTCAAAATTCACTTGAAAGTATTTTCTCCCTTATTCCGAGAATTGCGCTTGGAAGTATTGTCGCTTATTTTATCTCCCAATATACAGATGTATTTATTTTTCATCTCGTTAAATCAAAGACTGGTGAAAAGAAATTGTGGTTAAGAAACAATGTTTCTACTATGATAAGTCAGTTTATAGATAGCATTATTTTTGTTTTCATAGCTTTTTGGGGATTGTATACCATGGATGTTTGGTGGGAAATTCTGATCACAACTTATTTATTCAAGTGGATCGTTGCAGCTGTTGATACACCGTTTATATATATGGCAAAAAGAATGATAGAAAAAGAAAAATCAAAATCGTTATAATTATTTATCGGTTTAATATACTCATATAACTATTTTCAAATTGTAGTGATAGAATAATGTAATGTTTGGTTTGAGGTGAAAAAATGAAAGATTTAATTAAAATAGCCGAGGATATGAAATTCGTTAATAAAAATCTTTATAAGGTTTTTTATCCCTATGTTGTGAAGAATCCTTTGAGAATTCCCGATTACATAAAAATAGCGAATAATTTTGAAAGATGTGAAAAAATCAGGGAAGATTATTTGAAAAAGGGGATAATGATTCCCCCTATATTGATTTTAAGCATCACATCAAAGTGTAATTTAAAATGCAAAGGATGTTTTGCTTATGAGAATGGAAATATTTCAAAAAGTATTGTGGAAGATCTGTCATTTGATCAATGGAAGAAAATAGTAAAGGAAGCGAATGAAATTGGGGTATTCTGCTTTTTTCTTGCCGGAGGTGAGCCTCTGCTTTTAGATAATTTGTTTCAACTATGCAAAGAATTTCCCCGGAATATTTTCGTTTTATTTTCAAACGGGACTCTGTTCAATGATGAAATTATAAAAGAAGTTTCAAAATACCCCAATTTTGTCTCTTTATTGAGCATTGAAGGCGATGAACAAATAACAGATTTTAGAAGGGGTAAGGGAACTTTCAAAAAAGTGATAGAAAATCTCAAAATTTTTGAAAAAAAGAAAATAATTTCTGGGATTTCAGTCACCGTAACGAGGTCAAATTTCAAATTCTGGATGAACGAAGAAAATATCGATTATTTCATAGATAATGGAATAAAAATTTGTGTGCTTACCGAGTATATTCCTGAGAAACCTGACGATGATACCGCTTTTGCAATGCTTTTAAAAGAAGAAAGGGAAGAGTTCAGAAATAAAGTTTTAAAATTCAAAGAGACAAAAAAAATGTTGATAATTCATTCTCCGGGTGATGAAGAATTATTTGGGGGCTGTGTCTCGGCGGGAAGGGGCTTTGCTCATGTAACACCCTATGGAGATTTGACACCCTGTCCCATTGCCAACATCGCCACTCATAATTTGAAAAATAGTACTCTGTTGGAAGCTTTGAAGAGCGATTTATTTGAAAAAATCAGAAGTGAGGAGAGTTTGCTGGAAAAATCCGAAGGCCCATGCGCTTTATTCGAAAAATATAAGGAAGTGGAAGAACTGAGAAAAAGAGTGGGGGCATATCGAACGGGTAATTATTAAATTTTTAATTCTATTTCAAAAATTTCCACTGCTTTTCCCATTATAGTCACTTCATTATTTTCATAGGTGCATTTTAAATTTCCCCTCCTCTTCGATAGTTGAAGGGAATTGAAGGTCTTTTTGCCAGTTTTGCAATACCAGAATGGAATCAGAGCACACATGGCAGAACCGGTGACCGGATCCTCGTTTATTCCTAAATCGGGAGCAAAGCATCTTAAAACAAAATCTACATCCGTTCTTTTTGAAGGGGCGGTTACCATCAAATGTCCCAATCCTGATTCTTTCATCGTTAAAAAATTCAGTTTCAAATTTACGATATCTTCTTCGTCATTAAAATATAGCAATTTCCAGTTATAGCTCGAGTTGTAAGATTCCGAAGGAGTAACTCCAAATATATCCGGAATTTTTGTTACATCACTTTCGAATAAATCATATTTTGGGAAAATCATTTTAATATATTCTTTTTCCTTTGAAATTTTTAATAGTCCGCCCTTCGAATGAAAATTTATATCCGTTTCTTCTGTGAAATAACCTTTTTCATACAATATGAAAGCGCTTGCTAAAGTTGCATGACCACACAAATGAACTTCTTTTTCAGGTGTGAAAAATCTTATATGAACCTCATCGTTCACAATTTTTAAAAAGGCGGTTTCTGAGAGGTTCATTTCCATTGAAATTTTTTGCATGAAATCTTCGGTCATTTCATTTTCATAGATACATACACCCGCGGGATTTCCGCTGAATGGATGTTCCGTAAAAGAATCTACCTGATAGATTTTCACATTTTTCACCTCTTATTTTATAATCCCATATTTTCCCGTATAAAAATCTTCGAACAGATACAGGTGAGGAGGATAATAAGTAAAAATAACGAAAAGAATGCCAATTACCACAATTAAAAATAATGGGACTAGAGTTTTAAATTTACTTATTTTTAATTTCATGATTATTCTTGTTTCGAAATATACCGATAAAGATAGCGGAATTATAAATGAGAGTATTGAAATTATAGGCACTTCCCCGAATATTGAAAAGAAAAACATATATATAGAAATTGATAAAACAGAAGAAAAGATCATCGAGAAGGATTTTCCCCATAAAAATCCTGTATAAAATTTTCCAATGAATATGTATTCGATGATTAAAAAGACTAACATCGGTGAATAAAACAACTTCATATGCTCCCAAAGACTTTCATTAACGGGAAATAAAAAGGCTATATACTCGTTTTTACCAAGAAACTCGAACATAGAATGAAAAAGAATTCCCAACAGTAAAACGAAAAGGTAATTTGAAATCTGCCATTTTATGAGTGCTTTATTATTCTTCATTTTTATTCATAATCCTTAATAGCTTCTAAAGATGGATCTTTTCCTGCTATATAATCATCAAAGGAAAGCTTCACAGGAATTTCCGGTATCAGTGAATTGACCTTTTGATCGGTTTCTTTAAAGAATTTAGTGGAATAACTAACGGAAATTCCCGAATTGGGAAGAGTAAGATACTTTATTTCACCATAACTGTTAGGTTGCCCCCATGTGGCTTCGCCTACTGAGACAGCATCCAGATATTCCAGAACATCGTAGGCATTGAGAATTGCCGACGAAAAAGTGTTTCTGCCAATTATGACAAATGATTTTCCGATGTTCTCTTTGTATTTTGAAATCTTTTTTATCAATTCTGTGCCGGTGGATGAATTTCCTCCCATGTTGAATCTTAAATCGAATATAAATTTGTCTATTTTATTCTCTTTCACAATATTTATCAAATTTTTTTCAAAGGCATTGAAATCCGCATCCGGATATAAGAAGGAATTTTTGTCATTCCAACAGATGTTATACTGACAGTACAATATTCGTTCATCTTCATTATAATTCGACCAGAATGGGGATTCTCTATATGTAAGATAAAGAGGCGTTTTGCTCATTTCTATTGGAAATTTGTTTTTCAGATCATATATATTTTTCGGCAGATAATCCATCTCAAATATATTCGCTTCACTCTCTACCTTTAAAGAATTTTTATTATAAATAAATTTGTAAATCCACGGGTCACTTATTAATTGTGGAGTGAATAATAATTCCGAAGCGACATTTACGCACGGATAAAACTTTTTCATTTTATTTGAGATAATCTCTATGTCGGTTCCATCGAGTTTTGATATTTTCTTTTTTACACAGTTGGATTTGGTGGAATTGATTATGTATATTCCATCATCGAACCAGTAAGTTTCCACAGGATAAACGATGTCTGGTAAAGGTGAAATAAAATCTGTGTGAGAATCTCCAATTTGAGCGAATATTTCTTTCAAAGAATATATAATTTGATAATCATTTAAATTTGAAATGTTATGAATTATTTCATCCATCGATTCATTGAATTTTTCTTTTGTAATATTAAAAAATAAATTTTTATGATTTTTGGGGAGTTCTTCTTTTAAAAATTTTAAATCTTCCGTCCAATTTTTTATCCGGTCTTTTTTGTTTATTTCATTCAAATTCAAATCCATTTTCACAGCGGATTCATTTTGACCAAAGTAATGTGAACCTTCCAGAATTATTTTATTTTCTTTTATTTCTCCGAAAAGATTTATCCATTCACTTCCATCACCGGAATTTATATACGATAATATAACGTTTTTATCATTTATAAGTCCAAAATAATCCTGCTTAAATTCCTGTCCATTATCGGGTCGTTTTATGAACCCGGAAACCGAATTGAATTTCTCAAAAAAATATAATTTTCCTCTATATTTGAAGGTAAAAGGATCATTTTCGAAAGAATTGCCATAATTTTCAAAAATTCCATCGCACAGTGTTTCATTTTCAACATTTTCATTACTTGCTATTTTTTCCCCTGGCCCATTCAGAAAACTTTTAAGACTTGTTCTTTTGCCTTTGTAGTTATGGATTCCATCTAATTCGATTTTTTCTTTTGAAATATCTCCATATAAATATATAAATTCATCACTTTTATCATTTTCCCAGAGAAAAATTATTTTGTCCGCCTGTATAATCGTTGAAAAATAGAAAGAAAAGGAATTCCGAAATTCAATTGTCGCAGGTACTTTTATCATACCCGTCTCATTTTCATCAATTTCTACCTTGAAGGGAAATGATTGGCTTCCTTCATAATACAAAAAAGATATTTCCCCTTTGAAAGAAGTGTTTCCAAATAAAAATACGGAGAATAGTACGAGTATAAAAATAAAAAAACATTTCATAAGATATACCTCCATAAAAATAAAGCACTCTTTCGAGTGCTTTATTTTACCTTGGGAATCAAAATATCAAGCATCTGTTCATTTTTTATTTTTATATATCCTTCCTCTAATTCTTTATATGCGATATTTATGTTATCACCGGCTTTCTTTGCCAGGGCTGGATCTATTTTGGGCCTTCCGAAATCCTCCAGATCTTCTGCTCGCTTGGCAGCCGCTACAGGAATAGCATACTTATGTTTGATCTTTTTTAACAAATTATCGTAATTTACAATGAGTTCTGACATAACCTAACCTCCTATTATCTTTTTTAAAATGTCGTCATACTGTGATTTTTCTAAGATTAAACGTTCAGCAATTATAATAGATTCAAGTTTTTTTATCGAGTCATTTAAACTTTGATTTGTTAAAAAATATTTAAATTTTGTAAATTCTTTCATTTCCCATCTGGCATTTTTCAGCCTGATTTCAATATCTTTGTCACACTCTGTTTTTCTGGAAACGAGTCTTTCCTTTAACTCTTCATAGCTTGGTGGTGAAATGAATATTGTAACTGCATCTAAATTTTGCTTCATTACATTGAGACCACCCTGTACATCGATATCTAAAATTAAATCTATTCCCTCATTTATTTTCATATTTACAAACTCTTTTGAAGTACCATAATAATGTTCATGTACTTCTGCCCATTCAAGAAAATAGTTGCTCTTTATCTTCTTTTCAAAATTTTCTTTGGAAATAAAAAAATAATCTTTTCCGTTAATTTCATTTTTTCTCTTTTCCCTAGTAGTACATGAAACAGAAAATTCTATTCCTGGAATATTATTCA
This sequence comes from Kosmotogales bacterium, assembly GCA_030156385.1. Taxonomy (GTDB): domain Bacteria; phylum Thermotogota; class Thermotogae; order Petrotogales; family Kosmotogaceae; genus JASGMR01. The sequence goes on along the minus strand of JASGMR010000002.1, from coordinate 67,990 downwards.
AAACCTTGTATAAAATAGAAGTTTTTCCTGCACCAGAAGGGCCCGAAATTACAAATAATTTACCTTTTCTCATTCACCCTGTTTTTTACCAGCCTCTCTAATATCGTTAACCATTTTCTCGATGTCGCTGAAGGTTTGCATAAATCTGGAAGCGATCGTTTCCGGTTGAATAGCACTCAAAATAATATGATTACTATCTGTTATAACTATGGCCCTTGTTTTTCTTCCATAAGTTGCATCTATTAACTTTCCTTCATCCTTTGCCACTTCTTTTAGTCTTTTTAAGGGTGCTGATTCGGGGTTGACAATTGCAATTACCCTATCACCGATAATAACATTTCCAAATCCAACGTTTATAAGACCGTACAAAATTGACACCTCCTACTCTATATTCTGTGTTTGCTCTCTCAATTTATTAACATTTGTTTTTCCTTCAACAGCCTGCCTGGTAATTTCCAGGGTTTTTGATTTTGAAGCTATCGTGTTGAATTCTCTGTTCAATTCCTGGCAGATAAAGTCAAGTTTTATACCGGGGGCCGATTCCCTTTCCAGAAAATCTTTAAATTCTTTTACATGTGCTTTTAGTCTGACTACTTCTTCTGAAATATCAGCTTTTTCGGCAAAGAAAACGACTTCCTGTTCGATTCTGTTTCTATCGACTTCTCTCTGTAGTAATTCATCGACTCTTCTGGTCAATTTATCTCTGTAATATGAAATCATATGAGAAGAAGCATTTTCTATTTCAATCGTGTTCTTCTGAATTTTGTCCAGATATTTTAACATAGCTATTTTTAATTCATTTCCTTCACGTAATCTGTCATCGTTTAGTTTGTCCACAACCGAATCCAAGGTTTTGATTATACCTGAAAGTATTTCATCATTCAATTCATCGGACATCACCATATTGAAAATTCCCCTGAGTCTGATAAAATTGTCCAAATTCGGTTCCTGTGAAATGTTTAATTTTTCATTCAATTTCATGAAAGCATCGTTGTAAGCTTTTGCAAGACCTAAATTAAGGGAAATGAGATCCATGTCCTCTCTGAACACAATTTCGATGTTAACTTTAATCGTGCCTCTCTTCAATTTTTTTCTTAGATGCCTTTCTATTTCTGTTTCCATAGAATTGAAAGAATCGGGAATCCTTATATCTATGTTTAAATATTTTGAATTAATACTTTTTATTGCTATAAAATAGGAAATTTTTTCCGTTTCATTTTGAACCTTGGCATAACCCGTCATACTTTTCGGCATAATAACGCTCCATTACCAATTATATTTAAATACATTCAATTATATACGATTATTATCATATTTTCAAAAGATTTACCATTTTTTCTAACTTATTCACAAATTCAAGTATTTCGTCTTCCGAATTGAAGCTTGATAAACTTATTCTTATCGAACAGGAAGCAATTTCTTTTCTGATACCTGCTTTTTCAAGAACATATTGACCACCGTCAGTCCTCGATGAACAGGCAGAACTTATTCCTGTTTGCACATCATCTGCCGACAGTGCATTGACTAAAACCTGCCCCTTTAATCCGGGAAAAGAAACGTTCAACGTGTTGACAATCGAATTATCAAGATCAGTATTTATGATTCCTCTTAATTTTTTTGATCTTTGAACTATTATTTCTCTGAGTTTCTTCATTTCAATCATATTGTCATGCAGTTTTTCGTTTGAAATTTTTAAGGCAACGGAAGTTGCTATTATACCGGCAACATTTTGTGTTCCAGATCTGAAACCTCTTTCCTGACCGCCGCCGGTAATGATCGGGCGAACTTTAGTGCCATTTTTTATATACAATATTCCTATACCTTTGGGACCGTGAAATTTATGGCCACTGAATGAGGCGAAGTTCGTTTTGATGTTATCCAGTGAGAAATTTAATTTTCCTATAGTCTGTACCGCATCAATGTGGTAGAAGATATCAGTTTTACTCAAATAATCGCCAATTTCTCTGTAGGGTTGTATATTCCCAGTAACATTATTTGCCGCCATTAAGGATACCATGAATGTTCGGTCATCTATTTCTCTGATGATTTTTTCCGGATCAACTATTCCATTTTTTTCGGGATTGACCTCCACTATTTCTATTCCTGAAAGTTGTTTTAAATCTTTGAGTGTGTTGAGTACGGCTTTATGCTCTATCGATGAAGTTATCACTTTATTTCTTTTTCCCTTGTAATAGGTTGAGGATCTCAATGCCCAATTTATTGATTCTGTGGCACATGATGTGAAAAAAATTTCATTTTTATCACAATTCATTTGATTTGCGATGCTTTTTCTTGCAATACTTATTTGATTATTTATTTCTTTTCCAAATGAATTCAATGCGTTGGGATTGCCATAATTTTTCAGGGAATAGTTTTCTATTATTTCGGATACTTCGGGATAACATATTGTAGTTGCATTATTATCTAAATAAATCATATTTACCTCTTAATTATAAATCGTTGTTGATGATTTTTTCAAAATCTTTTTCTGAAAGGATTTTTACTCCTAAAGATAAGCCTTTATTATATTTTGAACCCGGATTTTTTCCTGCAAGAATGTAATCCGTGTTTTTTGAAACTGAGGAGCTCATTTCACCGCCATTTTCCTGTATGATGTTTTTAATTTCGGTACGTGTATAATTATCGAGAGTGCCGGTAACAACTATTTTTTTCCCTTTTAAGGCCGTTCCACTTTCTTCAAAAAATTCTTCGGTATTCACGAATTTTTTTATTTCTTCAATTTCTTTTAAAACCTGAGGGTTACTGAAGAAATCTACAATATTTTTTGCAATTTCAGAACCTATGCCAGTGATATCAGTCAAATCATTTATTGTGGCGGCTTCAACTTGTTGAAGTGTCTTGAAGTGTATAGCGATATCTCTCGCTGTTTTTGATCCTACACCGGGAATTCCAAGCCCCGTAAGCAGGTTATGAAGAGGCATATTTTTGCTTTTTTCTATTTCTTTCATATAATTTTTTACGGTTTTTTCAGCAATTCCCGAACCTAAAGAATACAGATCGTTTTCAGTAATTTTATATAAATCCACGGGAGATTTCAGAAGTTCTGCCCTACACATCCTCTGGATGAATTTTTCACCCAATCCTTCTATATCCATTGCACCTCTTGATACAAACAGAATTATTCTTTTCTCTATTTTTGCAGGACATACTGGATTGAGACATTTGATCGCGATATCTTCAGGTTTTTCTTTTCCTACTTTTCCTTTGCAGATCGGGCATTCATCAGGTTGAATTATTATTTTTTCATCACCGGTTCTTTTTTCTTTGATGGATTTAACAATTTGAGGAATGATTTCTCCGGCTTTTTCTATTAAAACTGTATCTCCAATTCTTAAATCCTTTTCTTTAATATAATCGAAGTTATGCATTACGGCCCTTTTAACCGTGGTACCCGCAATTCTTACTGGTTCCAGATCCGCTACGGGTGTGATGGTTCCCAATCTCCCCACTTGAAAAACTGCATTTTTCAATAATGTTTCCTTTTGTTCTGCGGGGAATTTAAACGCTATTGCCCATCTTGGAGATTTGATAGTATAACCCAATTCCAATTGATAAGAAAAATCGTTAATTTTAATTACCGTTCCATCGATAGCATAATTCAACTGATTTTTTTCATTTGCCCATTTTTTCCAGAACTCAATTACTTCATTTACTCCATTCACTTTTTCTGAATTGGGTTCCGTCTTCATTCCAATTTTTTTTAAAAAATTTATGCTTTCTTCCTGCGAATGAAGGTCATAATTATTTTGATTGACGATCTGATAAAAAAAAGCATCGAGATTTCTTTTTCTGACTTCTTTCGGGTCGAGCTGTCTCAGGGTTCCGGCAGCTGCATTTCTGGGATTGGCAAATGGATTAAGCCCCTCTTCATCTCTTTCATCGTTGATCATTAAGAATTCACTTTTTGGTAAGAAAACTTCTCCTCTGATTTCTATTGTCAACGGACTTCTCAATTTCAACGGAATAGATTTTATAGTCCTGACATTTGAAGTGACATCTTCACCTCTGAACCCATCACCTCTGGTAGAGGCGGTTTTAAGTATTCCGTTTTCATATTCGAGTGAAATTGACAGTCCGTCTATTTTAAGCTCACAAAAATATTCAATATCGTTTTTCGATAGATCTTTTTTTACCTTTGAATCGAAAGCCTTTATCTCTTCTTCTGAGTAAGTGTTGTCAAGACTGTAGAGTCTCTCTTTGTGGATCACTTCATTGAACCCATTTGATAATTTATCTCCTACACGTTGGGTGGGAGAATCGGAAGAAATGTACTCCGGGTATTTTTCCTCCAGCTTTTTTAATTTTCTATAGAGATTGTCATATTCGTCATCACTCATCGATGGAGAATTTAACACGTAATATTCATACGAGTGCAGATTTAATTTTTTTCTCAAATTTTCAATTTCAGTTTTAATCTCTTCCATACTCATAATTTTACCTCCATATTCAAAATAACGATGGCAATGACATAATCTTTTTCATGAGAGATACTCAGTGATATTTCATAATCTTTGAACATCTTTTTTGTATCGGCATCAGGATAAGGTTCCCCGGTTTTATCAATTAAAATATTGATTTTTTTAAAATTCAGCGCTTTGTTACCGGTTGCTTTAACAAAAGATTCTTTTACTGCAAAACGGCCCGCGAGGAATTCTCTTTTCCTTTGATCGGTTTTCAAAGAATTATAAATTTCCATTTCCCTGAGTCCCAGAATTTTTTTTGAGAACCTGTCGTTTAGTCTTGAAATTTTTACAATGTCAGTTCCGACTTTTATCATAATTGTATTACTGTTACTCCATGTCCGCCTTCTTTAGGAGTTCCCACTCTGAAAGATTTTATCCTCTGGTTTCTTCTCAGAAACCTCCATACGGATTGTGCAAGAACGCCTGTTCCCTTACCGTGTATTATAAATCCTTCCGATTCTCCCGTTCGCCTCAGATCTTCTATAAAATCTTCGACTATGAAAGGCACTTCATCGGATATTTTTCCCCTGATATCTATTTCATTGTTATTTATTTTACTTGGAGGAATAGAAATAAATTGCGATTTATCATCATTTTTATTTTCTGCTTTTTCTATTTTCAGAAGTTTTTTCCTTTTTATATTCAGATTCATTGATCCGAATTTGACCCAGATATCATTGCCATTTATTTTTTCCACCACTCCCACCGACGAACCATCGACGAGTTTTACATGATCTCCAACATCTATTTTTCCGGATACAATTTTCGGGGAACTTCCTATATTTTCGGCCGTTATATTTTTCCTGAGTTTCTGAATATTTTTTAAAGCCTTAACTTTTTCCCTTCTGTCATCTGATTTTGAAAGACTGATATTTTGTTCTATTTCTTTAACAATATCTTCTAATTTTTTTTCCAGTTTGTATATTTCTTCGCTGACTTCTTCATATTTTTTTACCTTGAGTTTTTCAATTTTTCCTTGAAGCGTGCTTTTTAATTCCTGTACTTCATCATTTTTCATCTGTAATTCTCTTTTTTGCTTTTCTACAAATGAACTTTGATTATGCAATTTTCCAATTATATTTTGAAGTTCTATTGATTTACTTCCAACTCTTTTTTTTGCTTCGTCTATCAAATCTATATCCAGGCCCAGTCTTTTTGATATTTCTATTGCGTTTGAATTACCTGGAATACCCATTATGAGTCTGTAAGTCGGCATGAGTGTTTGTACATCGAATTCAACACAGGCATTTTCAATATTTTTATTTTCCATCGCGCTGATCTTTATAGGGGTGAGGTGAGTGGTGATAATTGATCTCACTCCTTTTTGGATCAATCTGTTGATAATTGCTAATGATAAAGAAGAACCTTCCATAGGGTCAGTACCCGAACCCATTTCATCGATCAAAACGAGAGATTTATCATTCGATTCTTTTAAAATCTTTATGAGTTTTTTCATATGTGAGGAAAAAGTACTCAAATTCTGCTCGATGGATTGCTCATCGCCAATATCTACAAAGATCTTTTCAAAATACGGAATGGCCGATGTTTCATCTGCTAAAACCGGTAGCCCGTGCATCATCATAATTACGGCCAGACCTATAGTCTTTATTGCAACGGTTTTTCCGCCTGTGTTTGGTCCGGTAACGATAACGGATTTAATATCGGGATTCATATAAAAATCTGAAGGTATAACTCTATCAATATCTATCAAAGGATGTCTGGCATTATTCAATACAAATTTGTTTTCTGCATTTGGAATAATAAAACTCGCTTTGTATTTTTTCGAATATCTTGTACAGGCATACATGAAGTCTATTTTTTCAAGCGTTTCGATTGTTTCAAATATATTGGTTTCAAGCGAAACGAAGAAGTGTGTCAGTATAGATAATATTCTTCTTATTTCATTCTCTTCACTCGCCCTAAATGATCGTAAATCGTTGTTTATCTGAATTAATTCCGAAGGTTCAAAATATGTCGTTGCACCACTTGCCGATGTACCGTGAACTATTCCCTGATAAGTACTTTTTTTCGATGATTCCAGTGAGAGAACATACCTGCCGTCTCTTTCAATTATTAGCTCACTAGCGAGAGCATTTCTGTATTTTAATTTTATTTTTTCCAATTTTGAGGGCAACCTTTGATTGAGTGTTTTGAGTTGATGTCTTATTTTTTTCAATTCATCACTTGCGTTGTCCTTTATACTGAAATCTTCACCAATGCATTTATCGATTTTCTTCACAAGATCCTCTTCGTAATGAATATTTTGTGCGACTTTCCAGATGTTTTCATATTTTCCGGCAAGATTTTCAAAAAAATCTTTTAACTGTTTCAATCCTTTCATAGTTCTTGAAATTTTATTCAACTGTTCCGGATTGAGCGAAAACCCTTTTTTTGCTCTTTCAATCTCAAATTTTAAATCAAAGATGCTTCCAATTGGAGGTTCTCCCTCAATTAACATCATTTCTTTGAATTCTTTTGTTATTGAAAGAATGTGTTCCGGGTTTTCGGGTGGAATAAGATTAAATATTTTTCTTCTTCCATATGCGGAAAATGAGAAGTCGGAAATTATATTCAGTACCTTTTGAAATTCCAAAGCATTCTGAGAATCTTTATTCTTTTGGAACATTGAATTCCTCCAGTTTTTCAACTATTACCGGTTTTAATTTTTCTCTGTTTTTTTTATCAAATATATTCAATCCTATATAAAATCCCACCATCGGAATAAGTGAAAATATTGCTGCATATCCTTCGGATACTCCAATGGAAGAAAGTATCAATAACAATGAAATAAATATTATCAAAGGAATGCCATACAATAAAAATGAAATTTTGGTTGGAGAAACGTTTGGGATTTCAATCAATACATAATCGCCGGCATTCAAATCATCTATTTTACTTTTCGCTTCAATTTCCATTATTGCATCTCCTGTTTTTGAAGTATAACAATTATTTTTAGACGGACAACTTCCACAGGCGGTATTTCTTTTTTTTTCTAATCTATATTCTCCATTTTTATTTTTATTTACTACTTTCGCTACTTCTCTCATAAAACCACCTCTAATCAGTTCAATCCGATTATACATTATTCTATAATATTTAATAATTAATGTTAATTGAATTTTTCCCGAGTAATTTATATTACTCGATAGCGTATTTCAAAGCGGCAATGGAATGAATATAAGTAGTGTCATATATTTTTAAAGGAGTATCTTCTTTTTTAATTATGAGCGGTAATTCAGTGCAGCCCAATATAATTCCTTCTGTACCTTTTTCCTGGAATTTTTTTATAATCTTCAATATTTTTTCCTTTGATTTGTTCTTTATTATACCTCTTGGGAGTTCATCATATACGATTTCATTTATAATGTCTTTATCTTTTTTATCAGGAACCACTACATCAATATTTGTATCTTTATATTCTTTGCCGAAAAGATTAAAATCCATAGTGTGCTTAGTACCCAGGAGCAAAACATTTTCTAATTTATCTTTTTCAATTTCCGCTTTTACAGAATCGATTATGCTCAATATTGGAATGGAAATTTCGTTTCTTAATTTATCCAGAAAAAGATGAAATGTATTGCAGGCTACGATAATGAAATCTGCTCCTGCATTTTCGAGTAATTTTCCTTCGCTGGCGATGAGTGAATTCAGCTTGTGGAAGTTATCATTCTTCATGCATTGAAAGAATTCCTCGAATGACACACTGTTGATCAATATTTTTGGATATCCGTAGTTATCAAATCTTTCAATGTAACTTTCAGTTATATATCTATAATATTCTAAAGTCGATTCCGATGTAGCGCCGCCGATTATTCCAATAACTTTCACTTTCAATCCTCCAAAAAAAATAAAATCAAACGTCCTTCGAGAAATAAGAATTTTTCTCAAAAGATTTTAACAATAAAACACCGATCTTTTCTGAATTCAATTTGAAGACGGATCACTTAATGAATAGTTCAGTGCATCCATAGCATGAATGAAGGTAGTATCGTAGACATTGAGATCTGTATCATTATTCTTTATAAGCATAGGAATCTCAGTACAACCCAAAATTACTCCCTGTGCACCCATAGATTTCATCTTGTCTATAATATTGATGAACACTTTTTTTGATTCACTTTTAACCAGACCTTTTGTTAATTCATTAAAAATTATTTTATCTATGCTTTTTTTATCCGCTTCATCCGGAACGAGAACATCTATATTATTCTCTTTGCATTTTTCCCCATAAAGATTGAAATCCATTGTAAGTTTGGTGCCGAGAAGAGCAACTTTTTTCAGATTATCTTTTTGAATTTCCTTTTTTACCGAATCTATAATACTCAATATGGGAATTGATAATTGCCCTCTTAACTCTTCAATGAATAAATGAAATGTGTTCGTAGCAATGATAATGAAATCAGCGCCGGCATTCTGTAATCTTAATCCCTCATTTAAAAGCAGTTCGCTTAAACTGTAGAAATCATTTTTTTTCATGAAATCCACATATTTTTGAAAAGAGATACTGTTGATTAATATTTGTGGATAGGCATAATCACCGTATTTTTTTATATATTCGGTAGTTATGTATTTATAATAGTCAATTGTTGATTCTGCGCTTGCACCACCAATTATTCCAATTTTTTTCATTTTTGTTTTCCTCTCAATAGTTTAGGCGTTATAAACCAGGTGAAGCATCCTCCCTGGAGCGTTGAATCTTCCCAAGTGCTCATATTAAATTCGACTGAATATATTCCCCCTGTGGGCAATTTTATATCGGCAAAATTATCCGAACAGAGCTTTGAAAAAATATCCGTGAATGATGGATTGTGACCGATTACAACCACGGTGTTGAATTTATTATCGATTCTGCTGATTCCTTCGATTACTTCGTTGTAATTGTCAGAATAGAACAATTCTTCTTCGAGTATGTCAATCTGCAAGCCCATACCGTCACAGAAATAAATAGCGGTTTCCTTTGCTCTGATGGCAGATGATGAAATTACGGTATCTATTTTAATTTTTGATCTTTTTAAAAACTTTCCTATTTTGTTGGCATCGTTCCTTCCGCGATCGGTCAGCGGTCTTTCGATATCCAGCCAGTCGGGATTGCTTCTGTCGGATTTTGCATGACGCATTACCAATAAGTTTTTCAACAAATCACTCCTTAATTTTGTACTGAGGCTTGAATTTCTCAGTAGTCGAATTTGAGTTTATCATACTTTTAAAACTATCTATTGCCATTTGGCAGAACAATTCCTGAGAATTTATTTTATCGGGCGAAGATCTCACCATTCTATAATTCCCATTTGGGAGTTCTCTCTTCGTTTTAACATTATCCGTTAAAATCAAATTGAGAATATCAACGACTCTTTTCTTAAGTGCTTCACTTTCGATAGGAAACATCGTTTCAACTCTTCTTACGAGATTTCTGGGCATCATATCTGCAGAAGAAAGATAAATTTTTGGATCGCCGTCGTTATCGAAATAGTATATTCTACTGTGTTCTAAAAATCTTCCAACTATGCTTCTAACCCTTATATTTTCACTCAAATTCTTTATTCCGGGAATAATGGTACATATACCTCTAACGACAAGATCGATCTGTACGCCATCAATCGAAGCTTTATAAAATGCTTTGATAACATCTTTATCAAGCAATGAGTTCATAACACATTTAATAATTCCTTTTTTTCCCTCCAATGCCAACTTTCTTTCTTTTTCAACCATTTCGATAAAAGAGCTTTTTAGAGTGAGAGGAGCAACATATAATTTGTTCCAGTTGGTTTCTTTCGAATATCCCGTAAGCAAGTTAAATAAGGCAGAAGCATCCTGTCCAATCAGATCATCACTCGTAAACAGTCCAATATCGGTATAAAGTTTTGCAGTAGAATCGTTGTAGTTGCCCGTACTCATATGTACATATCTTTTGATTCCATCTTCTTCATTTCTGACGACAAGTAATATTTTCGTATGAGTTTTCAATCCGACCAAACCATAAATTACATAGCAACCGGCGTCTTCGAGTTTTTTTGCCCAATGGATATTTCTCTCTTCGTCAAATCTGGCCTTCAATTCAACTAAAACGGTCACCTGTTTTCCGTTTTCAGCTGCTTTGATGAGGTTTTTTATTACCGGAGAATCACCACTGACCCTGTAAAGAGTTTGTTTTATGGCTAATACATCTGGGTCATTTGCAGCTTGTTCCAAAAAATCAATAACCGGTTCAAATGATTCATATGGGTGGTGTAATAATACATCTTTTTTTCTTATTATTTTAAATAAATCTTTTTTTCCAAAAAATACCGGGGAAGGTTGCGGTATAAAGGGCCTATATTTGAATTTTTCAAATCCCTTCTGATTTGAAAATTTCATTAAATCCGCCAGATTTAACATGCTGTCTATTTCATAGATATCTTCATTTTCAAGTGAAAGAGAATCTTTTAGCATTTGCTTTATCTTTGCGGGGGCGGTTTTAGCAATTTCCAACCTCACAGGAAAACCCATTCTTCGTTGCCTAAGAGATTTTTCAATTTCCTCTAAGAGATCCATTGCATCGTCATTTATATTCAAATCGGCATTTCTTGTGATTCTGAACGGAGAAACTTCCAAAACTTCATATCCTATGAACAGAGAATTGATGAATTCCTTTATGATCTTTTCCAGAGCTATGAAAGAAGATTTGCTTCCCGGTAATCTTATGAATCTTGGTAACACTGGCGGAACCTGTACCATAGCGAAAAAAGGTTTTTTCCCGTCTTCATTCAATAAGATTGCCTGAGTGAGCATTTTATTTGGAAGGAGGGGGAAAGGTCTGCTCTGATCTATTGCCATTGGTGTTATAACAGGATATATCGTAGAGTTGAAATAATTTTTTAAAAAATCATACTGATTTTTATTCAAATCCTCCACATTCAGAAAATTCACCGATCTTTTTTTTAATTCCGGTAATATATATTTGTTTAAACATTTATCTTGCTTTTTAACCATGAAGTGTACATATTTCGATATTTCTTTAAACTGTTCGAGGGCGGTCATACCCGATGGATCTTTTTTTTCGTATTTGGCTTCTATCTGTTCCTTTATTCCGGCTACCCTTATCATAAAAAATTCATCGAGGTTCGAACTGGTAATTGAAAGAAATTTCAATCTTTCAAAAAGTGGATTTCCCTCGTTAATGGCTTCATTTAATACTCTATCGTTGAACTTCAGCCACGTGATTTCTCTATTTAAATAGTACTTATAGCTGTCCAGGTTAAAACTCATTTTATGACTCTCCTAAAATCCGGTTTAATTCCGAAAACTTCCTCAAAAAATTCCGATTTGACCTCAAACGACCATTTTTCAAGATATGTTGGTATTATAGATTCCACATAGATTATTAAATTCTTCTTCGATAGTTTTACAGATATATTTTTTACTTTATTATCATGAGCTCTATCGAATGAATCGGCCAGTCTTAAAATGGCCAAAAGCTTTGAAATTAATACTCTTTCGGTAACAGGCAATGAAAGAAATTCCTGATCATTCAATGCCGGTGTATTTCCACTGTGATACCTGACAATATTCCCGATGATATTGAGCTCTCTGGATGAAAGACCTAAGATCTCCGACTCCTTAACAATATAATAAGAACTTTCGGCGTGATTTTTAATATTTATGGCTTTTCCTGCATCGTGTATTATTGAAGCCACTCTCAATAGCAGTCTTTCTCTTGAGCCCAATCCATGTAATTTTTTTAAACTATCAAAAATTTTTAAAGAATGTTTTTCGACGGAAAGGGCGTGTTCTTCATCGTAATAGAATCTGCTTGCAAGATTTTTTGTGGTTAAAATTATGCTTTCATTGTATTTATCCTGAAGAATTTTAAAACTTTTTGGTTTGAGAATTTCATATGCGAGTGAATCGAGAAGATTCGCTTCAGACATTAAAAACTTTTTCGGATCAACGATATCAAAAAGCATCTTATATACACCAAAGAGTGGCATTAAATTTATTGCCTCGTAATCCGATAGGTTAAACATTTTATGTATCTGATCGGGATTTTTAAATTCGATTTTATCAAAAAGATTTTTTAACGCATCTAAATCTATCTGGGTGAAATCATTTTTCTTAGGGATTTCGAGAATCGTTCTTGTGATATCAATTTCTTTTCCACAAGCGATCACATAGTTTATTTCTTCAGCGGGGAGTATATTTTTTAATGACTTTCTGAAACTGCTCAGAAATTCTAAAATAATTTCAAAAAAATTTGGTGTTTTTGTTATAAGAGGTGCCAGTGTTTCAGTGAGTTTCAAAGTACCTATCCTTATATTCTGTGAAAAGAATATATTGCCATTTTGATAGAGGGCTATACCTAAACTGCCGGAACCAATGTATGTTATCAATATTTTGTCTTGTGGACCGTATTTTTTCGCATCCAACGATTTAATCAGATCTAAATAAATATAATTTTTTTCTTCAGAATCTTCCAGTATATTTAAATCCAAACCGGTCTTTATTTTTATTTGATCCACAATATACTCGGAGTTTTCAGATTCTCTGATGGCAGTGGTGGCAACGGTTTTATAGTTTTCTATTTTGTATTCATTCATGAGTTTAATAAAATTATTGAGGATGTCGCATGCTTTATTAATTCTTTTAAATGAAATTTTTCTTTTTTTATATGTTTCTTTACCTATCACGATAGGATAATCAATTTTTTCAATATATTTTATATTTCCATTAACTATCTGAGCAATTCTCAAATATATGCTCTCTGAAGCGATATATATGATACCGGCTAATTTGCTATTAGCGCTCACGGGTTCCTCCCTTAATCCTGTACCTCCGGATTTTCAATTAAAGTCAATGCTCCATATATGCAGGCGTCATCTCCAAGGCTTGTTAATGTGAATATGTTATCATCATACAATCTCAGGATCGAATACATTTTAGCATAATGCTTTATCAGAGGGAGCATTTTTTCACCCAGACTCTCTATTAAACCGCCCCCAAAAACTATTTTATCAGGATTCAATAAATTAATCATGTTGGCTGAAGATACCCCAAGATAATAACAAACTTTATCAATTATTTCTTCTGCCAATTCATCATTTTCGTTTAAAGCATTTTCCAGAATGGAACTTTTGAATATATTTTTTTCCGGGTCCACATCATTTATAAGAATGGATTTCCTTCCCTTTCTTTTTTGAGCCATTATGTACTGAAAAATCCCGGTTTTTGAGGAAAAAGCTTCAAGACAACCCTGATTTCCGCATCCGCAAAATGGACCTGCAGGATCGACTATCGTATGTCCGATTTCACCCGCTCCGCCCATTGAGCCTGTGTAAAGCTTTCCGTTTAATATCATTCCTCCGCCTACACCCGTTCCTACAAAATATCCTATTACATTTTTATATTTATCCAGACCACCAAATTTCCATTCACCCAACAAACTCGTGTTGGCGTCGTTTCCAACATAGACAGGCACATTGTATTTTTCTTCCAGAGTTTTTTTCAGATTGAATCCGCTGAGAGGAAGATTGGGGGTGAATATTATCACACCTTTTTTAATAATTCCTGGAACTCCAGCCCCGATGGCATTGATATTATCTTTGTTTTCTTCAACGGAATCTATCACTTTAAATAATCTGGATATCACCTCATCTATGCCCTTGTGAGTTTTGGTTGGTCTTTTCGCCCTGTCTATCATTTTATTTTTTTCATCGAATGAAACACCGAGAATTTTGGTTCCTCCAATATCGATTGCAATATTTTTTTTCATAATAAGTATTCCTCCCTGTTATTAAGAGCTAATTGTTTAATATTTTTTTCATATAATCTTGATAAATAGAACGATAGATTTTTTCATAACTGTATAATTATATAACAAATTTTTATTCGGAGAGAAATATAAATGAAATTTTTACTTTTATTGCAAGATTTGTTTTGCACAAATAATAATATTTTTATGTTTTAATTATTTATAAACAATGTATAGGAGGAAATTATGAAAGAAATTTATATTTTAGGCGGTAAAAAACTTAAGGGTACTGTGAAAATAAGCGGTTCAAAAAATGCTGCATTACCGATTTTAGCCTCAACGGTAATGATTAATAAGGAGATTACAATTAAAAATATTCCCGAACTGAAGGATATTTTGACTATGTTGAATTGCCTTCAACATGTGGGAAAAAATGTTAATTTCGATAGTAATACGGTTACTTTAAAGCCGAGTAATATTAAGACCGGGGAAGTCTCATATGAATATGTTAACAAGATGAGGGCTTCATTTAACTTACTTGGTCCACTCTGTATGGTATGTGGTACTTCCAAAGTGGGGAAACCCGGAGGCTGTAATATTGGGCAGAGACCGGTTGATTTTCACATAGCGGGATTGAAGGCTTTGGGTTTTAAATATGTTGAAGAACATGGTGATATCACACTCATAAAACCTGATGAGTTTGATAAGAAATTGTACTACTCCCTTCCATACAAAAGTGTGGGAACGACCGAACAGCTCATGTCCACTGCAGCACTGATATCCGGTTCAATAACCGTCCTGGAAAATGTGGCAATGGAACCTGAAATTATTGATTTGCAGGATTTTTTAAATAAATGTGGAGCGAAGATAAGTGGCGCCGGAACCGACAGAATAACTATACATGGTGTAAATGAATTGAGTGGATGTGAGTATGATATTATTCCTGACAGAATTGAAGCGGGGACTTATATTCTCGCTGCTCTGGGTACGAGAAGCAAAATTGAAGTTCAGAATATTAATACAGACCATATTCAAAAATTGATTCAGGTTATTAAATCTATGGGCGCGGAGATCAGCGGAAACAAAAATGTACTCATAATTGATGGGAATAAAAAACTGAAAAATCTTAACATTGTCACTGCTCCATATCCGGGATTTCCAACAGATTTACAACCAATAATTTCCACGGTTCTTTCGACGGTTGAAGGTGAATCTTCGGTAAATGAAAATGTTTTTGAAAACAGGTTTAATTATATTGGTGAATTGGGAAGAATGGGTGCAGATTTAAAGGTGAAGAATAATTGTGCCTATATAAATGGGGTGAAAAAACTGAGCGGGGCAGAAGTGACTGCAACAGATATCCGGGCAGGGGCTGCCCTTATTATTGCCGGACTCATGGCTGAAGGCGAAAGTATAATATACGATGCAAATCACATATTCAGAGGTTATGAGCTTCTGGAAGAAAAAATAAGTGGATTGGGAGGAAGTATAAATATTTACTGATGGGAACGATAGCTGTAGAATCATATAATTCGGGTCTTTTAGATGAAAAAATTGAATATTTTCAAAATAAAATGAAAAGATGTGATATTTGTCCCAAGGGTTGTGGAATAGATAGAATTTCAGGATTCAGAGGTTTTTGTAAGCAGGGAATAAATCCCAAGATTTCTAATTCTGTTCTTCATTTTGGAGAAGAACCTCCGATTTCGGGTATTGGTGGGGCCGGTGCCGTATTCTTTTGTGGTTGTACTATGGCTTGCGTTTACTGTCAGAATTTCGGATTCAGTCAACTCGGTCATGGCAAAGAAATATCTGTGGAAGAATTGGGGGAAATATTTTTAAAGATCCAGGAAATGGGTGGTGAAACACTCGATTTAATAACGGCAACACCAAATATTCCGGGAGTTCTCAAGGCTTTAAAATATTCTATAGAGAGAGGATTCGATCTCCCTATAGTTTATAATACTAGTAGTTATGAAAAATTTGAGACTGTCTCTCAGCTGGATGGTATTGTGGATATTTATTTGGCTGATTTGCGTTATACGGATGATAACAGCGGTTTGAAATTTTCGGGAGTGAAAGATTATTGGACGGTAGCTAAAAAATCTATCGGAGAGATGTTCAGACAAGTTGGTGCCTTTAAAGAATTTGATAATTATAAAAAAGGGTTGATAATAAGATACTTGATACTTCCAAACAGAATAAACGATCTTGAAAAAGCAGCTGATTTTATTAAATTCAATTTATCTCTGTCGGTTCCGGTTTCATTGATGGCACAATATAAGCCTCTATATAAAGCAAAAGAGTATTCAGATATAAACAGAAAAATATCGGATGAAGAGTACGAATTCAATAAAAAAATTTTATTCGATAACGATATTTTTAATGGGTGGTTTCAGGATATGAATAAAGACGAAAAATTCAGAGTAAAGGCGATCGGGATATGATATTTATTTTTTCTATTTTAATGTGGTTTTCGATTTCCCCGGAAATAAATATAGTAAATATTTTTCTTGGGATTTCCGTATCAATTTTTGTACAGGTTATTGGATACATGATGTATCCAAAATTTTTCACATTAAAATTTGTGTTGAAACTTGTAGTGTCTATACCAAAAGTTTTATATCAGGCATTTAAAATGATTTTGACTAAAAATTATTTTACAATTGTTGATAAAAAAGCCCCCGAGAAAGAAGATGAGGAATTTTCTCAAGTAGTGAATATAAATTTTACACCTGAGGAGGTAGTTGTCACGAAGGAATACGATCACTTGATAATTCACAAGGTATCGAAAAAATGATTTATATTATTTTATTTTCAATTTTAGTCGCTACTATAATCATGTTTTTCTATATGAATAAGAATGATTCCTGGAAAATTTTAATAGGCTATTCTTCTATTGCAACAAAATTAGTTATATTACTCATATTTTTGAAAGATTTGATCAATGCGCAGTATTTGTCGTCCATATTAATCATATTTTTGCTTCTCAGTTCGGGCGGCACAATAATTGCAGCATATTTCTTGGGGGCAAAAGAATGAATATAATATCATATATACTGGTTATTGGTGGTGTTTTTTTAATACTGGGAGGGACGATAAAAGCTCTGATATCAAAGAATATTATCGATTCACTTCATTTTATAGGTATATCGGATACGGTTGGATTGAATTTGCTGATTGTATACGCAATTCTTAACAAATATTTGACGGTTTTTGAGGGAATAACGATAATGTTTATACTCATAGTTTCGGGAACAGTTCTAACGCATGTGATCGCCAGGTCTATTTTAAAAATTAAAAAGGAAAAGTAATATGATTTTATTCATTATGATAATAATATTATCGGGGGCATTTTTGTTCGCGGCAATTTCTGTGATTTTAAAAAAATCGAATTTTGACAGTATAATCTGGTTTGGATTACTCGGTTTGTTTTCATCGCTGATAATGCTTTTATTGGGAGCTCCGGATGTTGCTCTGACTCAGTTTACCGTTGGGGTCACCCTGGTGGTGCTGGTTTACATAATGGCCATAAGAAAACAGAGGAATATTGTTGTTGGATTTATTCAAAAACCATTTATGTTCAAAGAAACTCACGGAAAATTTGAAGGGATCGAATGGGAAATAATAAAAAGATTTGAAAAACTTTCAGGATTCTCTATAAATTTGAAAGAATTTAAATCCATAGAAGAAGGAAAAAAGCATATTCATGACAGAAAAATTGATATTCTTGTTGGAGGATTAATAGATGATGATTTTGATACGGAAAGAGTGATCAAATTGCCTTATCTGGACACATTTATTTTTAAGATCGATGATGAATATCTTGATTATGCGTCGTATAAAGATTTTATGAAGAACAAAATAATCAATTTCAGCAAACCACACTCGAAAGCAAAGTACATTATTTCATTCTCTTCTAAATCGAAGGATCTTTATGAATTGCTGAAAGAAGAGTTGAACGATTTACAAAAAAACGGTGAACTAATAAAAATAGTGGAGAGATTTTTTTGAAAAAATTTTTTTCTGTAATAATAATCGTTTATATTATAATAATGTCCTTTTTTCTGATTGATCTTGAAAAGGCGGATAATACCAATATGAACATCGAAAATATTATACTTAGAGTGAATATACCGAATACTATAACGGCTATTTATCTTGAAACCAGAATATATGATACTATATTTGAAGTTGTTTTATTTTCGCTTGCGGTGGTCGGAGTAAATTTTATATTAAAAAATGAAAAGGTTCATTCATTAAAAAAACAAACACTCATTTCGGCTTCACATATTTACAGTATATTTTTGTCTGCAACATCTATTACTCTATTCGTATATATAGTTCTTTACGGTCATTTGTCCCCAGGAGGAGGTTTTGGAGGGGGAGTTGTCCTCGCCAGCGGAATAGTTCTGTACGCGATTTCTGCGAACTACAATAAAACAAATAATACTCTTATTAAATATAAAATCGAAGAAATATCCAATATTTCATTTTTAATAACTGTAACCATCATGATATATACGGTTTTTTCCGGGGATTTTTTGAGAGAAATATCGCAGGGACAAGAATTCGGAACTCTTTTCAGCGGTGCATTAATACCTTTGTTGAACCTGCTCATAGGTTTTAAAGTTTTTGCGGGTTCCTGGAAAATGTCGAATGATTTTGTAAAAAGGAGAGGTACACTATGAATCCTGGGGAATTCGTGGTTTATATTTCATTGGCAAGTTTTGCAATTGGTTTTATTGGAATGGTAATAAATCCAAATATGATCAAAAAAATAATATCACTCGGTGTTGTGGAAACATCGGTGACTCTTTTTTATGTTGGTATTTCAGCTTTATCGGGTACTGTTCCTCCAATTATAACCTCGATTCCATTTGTAGAAGGACAATATGCAGATCCGGTTCCTCAGGCCGTTATAATAACGGGAATAGTAATCGGTTTCGCTTTATTATGTCTCTCGCTTGTTTTCACTATCATGCTTTATAACCGTTATCACACTCTTGATGTAAGAAGTCTGGAGGAAATCTTTCAAAGGGAGAACGAGCATTGATTCCATTAATGGTTTTATTACCGATTTTTATAGGAACTATTCAACTGATCTTTAGAAAATATAGAAAATTCAATATTGCCATTTCTTTCATCTATTTGATATTCAACTTATTGATGATCGTTCATTACAGAGGAGAGAATTTTCAATATGCATTGAGCAATTGGGGTAATTTGGGAATAACTATTGGATATGATCAAATGACAGAGATGTTTTTAATCGCTTCGCTTGTCGTATTCTCTGCGGTTATTTTTAATTCTCTGAGTAAAAATTATCCGGGGTTCTTTTATTCATTGATATCGATACTCTACGGGGCATTGAACTCAATATTCGTGTCAAGGGACCTTTTTAATGTTTTTGTTTCGGTTGAATTGGCTTCCATATGTGTTTTTATTCTGATAGTTTTTCAAAAGAAAGGAGCTCAGATCTGGGCTTCGTTAAAATATCTGCTGATTTCTTCGTTTGGATTTAACGTTTTTTTACTCGGAATAGGAATTGTATATACGAACACAGGAACATTTTCCTTTGAAGCGTTGAATATGGCCGATGAATTTTCAGCATTGCTGATATTCGGAGGATTATCGGTAAAATCAGGATTATTTTTTCTCTCGTTGTGGTTACCGGATGCACATTCAAAAGCACCGACCGAAGTGTCCGCAATACTTTCGGGTGTGATAGTCAAAATACAGGTTTATTTAGCCATAAGATTTTTGCAATACGACTCTTTTCAATGGCTGGAAAACATTTATGTAATCCTCGGATGGATAAGTGCCATAGTGGGTGTTGTTTTTGCAATAAATGCAAAGAATGTTAAAAGAATTCTTGCATATCATACATTATCGCAAGTGGGATTCATGTTTGCAGTACCGAATATTTACGGAGCGGAGTATGCATTCAATCATGCGATTTTTAAGAGTTTGCTGTTTATTGTTGTCGGGAATATTTATGAGAGAACGGGAATACTCAATTATAAAGAAATGAAAGGAAAGATAACAAAGATAGACTATATTCCGTTGATGATCGGATCATTAGCGATCATGGGATTTCCCCTGACAGATGGTTATGTTGCGAAACATGAATTGTTTATTCATTGTTCCACACCGGGTTTCGTGATTCTTTCCATCGCATCTGTAGGAACTGTTATCAGTTTTTCGAAATTCATTTTTCTGGGTTACTCAAAAGGGGAAAAGGGAAAATTCATTCCTGGAAGAAATATAGCATATTATTTATTGATTTCTGTGATATTCTATATTGGTTTAAGGTTTTTCACCCTCTCAGATATACAGGTTACAATTTTTATAATTGCCACGGGAATAGTCATTTATTTTTTAGTGAAAAATAAAATAAAACCTTTGGACAATAGATTAGAAAAGCTAGACAACGCGCTTTTGATTTACATTTCTTTTATTGCATTTTTGGTAACTTATTTGAAGTTTTTCATAATTTAAATAAATATTAATCGTTTCAAATGGAATCTGATTTTTTCCAGCTTTGGTACTTGAAAAAGCATCAAAAATACTCTATAATTCAAGAGGTAAACGCAAGTGGCTCAATTGGTAGAGCGGCGGTCTCCAAAATCGTAGGTTGGGGGTTCAAGTCCCTCCTTGCGTGCCAGAAAAAAAGGGGGTCATTATGACTCCCTTTTTTATAGATTTTTCGATTTTTTCATTCATAAATTATATAGTGCCAGATACTTCTATACTTTATCGCTTTTAATCACAGGTTCCTATTCTGAGCGTTCCATACCCATATTTATCATTGATATTATCAATTATGTTATTTACTTTCTTGATTTTGTTGTCGGATTCGAAAATATCGAATATAGAGTATTGTAAAACGGTTTCTTTTTGCAAATCGGAAAAAATAACACCTAATTTTTTATAAAACTCGTTTTTTTTGTATAAAGAACATAAAAGTTTTTCCCCTACTTTGACGAGATTGAATGTATCGTTAGTTGCGGTGATGAATTTATGATCAGAAAAATCATATTTTATATATTCTTTATCATTCCCATGATTTTTTCTGGCGAGAAATAATGTCATTAATTTTGTCTTTACATTTTTTCTTCTCATATTATAGGCCACTTCCGAAATAAAATATGCCATTTTTATTTTGAGTTCATCAATGGTTCTTATACTTTTGGAAAAGGAGGTTGATCTGCTTATAACTTTTGGTGTTTCATGGCTGTCTGTATTTATACAACTGAAACCTTTAAGTTCGTATAAAGTTTTTAAAAGCGGGATTCCAAATTTTTTCTTTATGAAAAGTTCATCGCTGGTTATGAAATCATGAATGCTTTTGATGTTAAATTCATTCAGCCTTTTTTTCAGTCTTGGTCCTATTCCCCAAACTTTTGAAATTTCAAGTGATTTAAAGTAATCGTAGTTATATACCGGATTATTTATATAATAAACTCCTTCATATTTTACATTTTTTTTTGCTTTATTAATAGCTAATTTTGCAAGGGTTCTTGTTTTGGAAATCCCTATAGAAACAGGAATCCCTATATGTTTGTAGATATCTTTTCTGACACTTTTACAATAATTAATATAATCGATATTTTTCATACTGGTCATATCTGTGAACGCTTCATCTATTGAGTAAATGTC
Source organism: Kosmotogales bacterium (assembly GCA_030156385.1). Taxonomy (GTDB): domain Bacteria; phylum Thermotogota; class Thermotogae; order Petrotogales; family Kosmotogaceae; genus JASGMR01. The sequence continues at coordinate 46,120 of JASGMR010000002.1, read as the reverse complement.
AAGATTACAAAATTTATCGTTTAGAAATGTCATTATTTTTTTCGAAATCTTATTATAAAAATTATGATGCGAAGAAATGACTTTTACTCCGGCTTTTTCAGCGATGTTTTTTATTTCAAAATATGGGATACCCATTGGTATGTTTAATTTTTTTGCTTCATTTGAACGTGAAACAACACAACCATCATTGCCTGAAAGAACAATAACAGGAAATTTCTTTAAATTTGGTTTTATCAGTCTCTCGCAACTGACAAAAAAGTTATTACAGTCAACAACCGCCATCACTCTATTTTTTTTCATTTTTTGAAAGTAGCCCCATATAAAAATCGTTGGATATCCTATACCATTTTTGAACGGTATTTTCTAATTTGAAATAGTGCATTATATATGCGATTAAAAGAGGAGTTAATCCAAACCATAACAACAATACTCCAATAGACGGGAAAAATACAAGAAATATTGTAACCACGGCATAAATAAGCATCACGAATAACATCACGAGTAAATGAACTAATCTTTCATGCTGAAGCCATTTTATCTGTCTGTTGTGATATTTTATGATTTCTGAAGTAATATTTTCGATTTTGATTTTTTCTAAATATAAATTATGTTTACGGATGAACTTATTCATTTTATTTTTTATAGAGTATATTATAAAAGAACGACTTGTTTTTTACCAAAACAAGTCGCTTTATTTTCATTTAAAACTTTTATAATACTTTTTCGCCTTCAATAAAAACGCTTTCCACTTGAGATCTGAATTCAAATGGATGTCCGGACCATATGGAGAAGTCAGCATCTTTACCTGGTTCTAACGAACCTACTCTGTCATCAATGCCCAGAATTTTAGCTGGATTAATGGTGATCATTTTTAATAGATTCTCTTCATTTGCCCCGTATCTCAGCGCTGTTCCCAACTGTATTGTTGTTGATTCAAGAGGAATTACCGGATGATCACACATCATGGCTGCGAGTATTCCCTTTTCGTTGATAATTTTTATAGCTTCGAATGTCATATCTTTAAGTTCCAGTTTTGTTCTGAAACCGAATAATGGTCCCAACACCACGGGAATATTTTTTTCTTTGAGAAAATCAGCGATTTTATATCCTTCTGTGGCGTGTTCTATTATTACTTTAAAATCGAATTCTTCAGCTATTCTGACCGCAGTCAAAATATCATCCATTCTGTGAGCGTGTATTCTTGCCGGAATTTCCTTGTTTAAAACTTTTAATCCAACTTCCATTTGAGGGTTAACATCTGAAAACGGAATTCCCTCACTTTCGGCCTTCTCTTTTTTGAGTTTATAATTTTGCACTTTGATAAAATAATCTTTTATGATGGATGCAATTCCCAATCTGGTCAGAGGCATCTGTTTTTTTTCAATTCCATAAACTCTTTTCGGATTTTCGCCGGTTGCCATTTTTAGACCGGCCAATTTTTTAATAACCATTTTATCAACGATTGGAATGTTTTTAAATTTAAAAATTGCTCCCTGACCACCTATTGGATTTGCACTTCCTGGTAGGACCATAGCAGTCGTTACTCCTCCGGAAAGTGCTCTTTTTATAGATGGATCATTTGGATAAAATGCGTCAACAACACTAACTTCAGAAGTTACAGGATTAGTCATTTCATTTCCGTCTCCGTATTGCCCTCCAACTTCCTCTTCATATATTCCTATGTGTGAATGAGCATCTATGAATCCCGGAAAAATGTATTTGCCTGAAGCATCTACAACTTCGGAGGCACCGGAATAGATATTTTGCCCTATGGAAGCTATTTTGCCATCTTTAACGAGCAAGTCACCTACAAAACATTCATCAGTAATCGGATAAATTTTTGCTTTTTTAAATAAAATTGTCATTGTTTACCCCCCATTAATTCTTTTGTTTATATTATAGATCCTGGCCTTTACATTTTCTTTAAAAATTTCCCTTTGCGCTGAATTTAAGATTTTCTATAATTCCTATTTTAGCATTAATTTTTTTGCCGATTACCTGATCTTTCAAAACTGAATCCGGATTTTTTTCTAAAGTTTTGATCATGCAGGTAAGTGCCTTTATTTTCTCCCCGTCATCCAACACTTCTTTATATATCCCCGTAAAATTTAAGGTGCGGTATAAATGCGAACAATTTCCATAACTATATCCGCCATCTACGAGAATCTGTCCATAAACATTTGGATTTTCTCTCAGGTAATCGATTTTTCTACCCTCGTTTGCACTGTGAAAATAAAATACCTCTTTTTCAATGTCATAACCATAGCTCAAAGTTACCAGGTATGGGAGGTCATTTTTACATAGAGCTAAAGTCATATATTTACACTTTTGAAGAATTTCTCCAATAATTTTTTTGTCTTTTATTTCTCTGTCTTTTCTCATTAAATGATATGTAATGTTATTCATCATAGACTATTTTTTTCTGAGAATACCAATCATCAAATCCATTTATAAAAGAGACGAGATTTATCTTTGCATTGTTGTTTATTTCAACGGAGAAATTATCTTTTCTTATCGTTTCTCCCGGACTATCATTTTTGTAAACTTCTATTGAGTGATTGGGACCTACAATTTTTGATGTTTTCAATGTGCTTGTGCTTCTGGAAAACTTGCTTGTTTTATTTTGAATTTCTATTTTTTCACTATCGATTTTCACAATATATAATTCTTCTCCAATAGAGTATTCGGTTTCATTAATTTTTATATCACCATATTCGATTATGATTTCGTGCTGTCTTCCAAAGAAGAAAAGTAAAACTCCTAGCACTACAATCACAGCAACGAAGCTTATTTTAATAATCCATTTTTTCACTGGGAACCACCTCTGTTTTCAATCGCCTCATTCTGTTCATCAAGTACAGCTTTGATCTCTCTGTTTTTTGCGGCCTGTCGTCTCCAGGCATATAGGGCAAGTGAAATCGCTATAACGGCATACGAAACGAATACTCTGAAATGTTCGCCTATCTGGGCTTGCCCAACAAGCTCCTTACCAGCTCTCGGCGATACAATAAATGTCATGTGGAATAGTACAACCCCTATGAAAACATTCGAAATATTTGCTTTAGCAACAGAAGCGCCACCAATAAGAATAGCAGCGACTGCAAATGTTCCTACTTGTTCATGACTGTTGTATGTATTCATTGTCCCTATGTTCTGTAAGAAGATTATCTGTCCATAACATGCTAAAACAGTTGAAATAACAATCGATAGAATTCTCGTTCTTTTTACTGCTATTCCGGAAGCTGCAGCTATATCATTGTCCTGTCCTACTGCACGCATATCCTGACCAAGTTTCGTCTTCCTGAACCAGACAATGAAAATGCATAATATTGCTATAATAATGAAAGAAAATACAGGAATAGATATATCGCCAATTTTTAGCTTTATGAAACTATCAAAAGCTTGTCTTATATTTACAAGGTCTATTGCATTTCTTATTCCATATCCCCTTGGGAGAAGAATTTTCGGATTGTTTATTGGAATGATATTACCCATTCCGTAAAGTACAAAGAGCTGGTATACTCCATTCATAAAGAATCCGAGCATGAAACCGGTGACCATCTCCCTTCCCTTTGCAGCATTTAAAATTAATCCTGCGACAAATCCCAGGATAATTGCTATTGGTGTTGAAATGATCATAGCAAGGAAGACCCCATTTATACCAACTACACCCCAATCGGTAATGAATATCAATCCAATTTCTCCAGCCATTGCTCCTAAAACAATGCCGAAATTCATTCCCATTCCAGCCATTACTGGTATCAAAAGTGCTAAAACAAGGAAAGAATTTCTACCAAGTCTTGTTATCATTTCATTCGCGAGATATTCAGGAGAAAATCCCGAAAGTGGTATCGCAAAGAAAAGTAATACCACAAAAAGAATTGGAACTGTATTATTAATTAAAAACTTTTTTACTTTTTCTGAATTGCTCATGCTCATCCTCTCGCCTTCTTTCTTCTGGTAAGAGCGTAAACAATCATACCGTTGGAAACTATGATTCTTATTGTTTCAGACATATCGCTCTTAATTATATTGTTGATTACAGATGGAGTCATCGTGAGAATACCCTGGAACAGGAAAGTTCCGATAATAACATTGGCAATCGTTGCTTTTCCAACGGAAGCACCACCAAGTAATAGAGCTGCAATCGCAGGGAAAGCCATATAAAGAGGTGCCATATATAGTTGAATGAATCCAAATCCCTGTTCATAAACTAAAATTCCTATAGCCGCAATAATCGAGGATATTATAACTGAAACAAGTCTCATTTTATTCACATTAACACCAGATGAGCTTGCATAAACAGGATTCGATCCAGTCGCGGTCATTGCAGTTCCTGTTTTGGATTTAAAGAAAATCCAGACAATTAAACACATTAAGGCAAAGAACAGAAAACCCCCTGTTGGAACGTAAACTCCTCCAATCTCAAACGAAAGAAAATCATTTAAAACATGAAACCAATATTTTTCAACACTGATAGTGGTTCTCAAACCAGTTCCACCATATCCCCAAATCATATCCGGGCTTTTGTATGGTAAGAGTAACCACATCATATTCATGAATGAGACAACTGAAAATCCTACATATGTTGCAACAACCATCTCATCCCCTTTTACCCTGTTAAGGAGTAACCCATAAATAATTCCAAACAAAATGGCAAAGGGTATTGAAACGCCAATAGCGATGAGAAATCCTAAAAATCCCGTTATGCCAATTTCTATACTTGTTACTGCTCCCAAGAGTCCTGAAATTATTCCTAATTGGAGCCCAAAGTTCAAGCCACAACCCGATTTAACCATCGGTAATAGTGAAAGCACTAAAACGCCATTAAAAGTAAATCTTACCAGAACATCGCTGATTGATGTTCCCACAGAAACACCTACAAATGGAGCAATAACAAACATAGAAGCTAAGAATAATCCAATTATTATCCTTGGCCACCCGATTTTTTCTATGGATTCTATAATTGAGTTTTTCATTTTATTTCACCTTCTCCATTAATGTTTGATTCTCCTATCATAAGTAAACCGAAGTCAGTTGCGGGTTTGGATGGAGGAAGTATACCGGCTATTTTTCCTTCATTAACAATTGCTATTCGGTCAGAAATAGATCTCAATTCTTCCAGTTCTGAAGAAGTTATTATTATAGTTATTCCGGATTCCTCGTTATATTTTTTCAATGCATTTAAAACGAGTTCTTTAGCTCCCACATCAATGCCTCTCGTTGGTTCAGAAACAAAAAGAATCTCCGGATTGAGTGCGAAAGCTTTAGCAAGACAAACCTTTTGCTGATTTCCACCGGATAAAGCTCTGGCGAATTGCTTTTCACTTGTACATTTTATTTGAAGCATATCAATATACTTTAAAGCTTCTTTTCTTATTTCTTTGTCGTTCCTGAATTTTAACAGTCCACCCAGATATTTTACGATGAATCTTTCATGAGCCTGCATAGCAGTAAAGGTGATATTCCAGTCTATTGGTTCATCAAGAAGTAATCCAACTCCTCTTCTGTCTTCAGAAACAAAAGAAAAACCCAAATCGAGTATATTTTTGGTGTTATTTAATGGGATTTCTTCGCCTTTGAACAGAACTTTTCCCCGGGAAGGAAAAAGACCCATTATTCCATTTGCAATCCCAAGTTTTCCCTGTCCTGCAAGACCTCCGATTCCAAATATTTCGCCCTTTTTCACTGTGAAATTCACACCTTTTACAACTTCACCAGGCATAGCAACCCATAGATCTTTTACTTCAAGCAGATCTTTTTGCAATTCTTTTTTTCTTTCTGTGTGTTCGAAATCTGAAATTGATCTTCCGACCATGGATTCGGCTATTTCTCTGGGATTAGTGTTTTCAGATTCCGATTCGAATACGAGATTTCCGTCTCTGAGAACAAGAACTCTGTCACAGAGATCGAGAACTTCGTGCAATCTGTGAGAAATGAAGATTATTGACATCCCCTCTTCGGCGAGTTTTTTTGCAGCTTTTATCATTATTTCGGCTTCAGATTCCGTTAAAACTGCTGTTGGTTCATCCAGAATCAGAAGCTTAGTTGATGATCTGTCAATTTCTCTTGCAATTTCAGTAAATTGCCTGTGTCCAACAGGCATTTCTGCGACGATCATTTCCGGATCCAGATTTACATCCAATTTATTTATAGCATTGACGGCGCGTTTTTTCATATCTTCTCTATCAAGATGTTTTAATCTATCGCCAAAAATGTTGACAGCAAAATTGTCTTTCACAGATTCTCTGTTGAGTAAAATATTTTCCGTTGCAGTAAATCCCGGAAGTAAAACGAATTCCTGATGAACCATTCCTATTCCAGCATCCAAAGCATCAAATGAAGAAGAAAAATGGGCCTTTTCACCATTTAAAAAAAAATTTCCTGAGAATCCCCCTGTTTCATTAATGACTGGTAATCCAAACAAAATATTCATTAATGTGGATTTACCAGCTCCATTTTCTCCAACTAAACCAATTACTTCACCTTTTTTTACTTCAAAAGAAACACTTTTTAAAACAACATTACCAAAAAAATCTTTTCCAATATTTTCAACCTTCAGTACAACTTCGTTTGATTCCATTTAAACACCCCGTTCACAGTAATTAATAAGAACATGGGGGGTGTTATTTCACCCCCCAAAAAATACATTAAGATGGGTATATCTTACTTAATATCGAAATATTTTTCAGGAACTTCAATCTCTGTCATTCCCAAGTAACCTTCACCAAATACATATGTATCCTGATAAATTAAGAGATAGTTATCCCATTCTTGACCTGTAGAATCAACATAAAATGATCCGTTCCATCCTGCACCTGGAGTTGCTTCTGCAAATGTTTCAAAGAGTACCTCGACATCTTTAACATCCGTTTTTCCCTCTACACATTCGATAGCAAATTCCCCGAGAGCTGCAGTTACTGTATATCCAAAAGAATATGCCCATGTTCCCATTCTTCCTGCTCCGCCAGCTTCGATAACAGCATCTTCTACGACACCCAGAATTGCTGGCCAGTTTCCCGTTATTTCTTCAGGGAAAGTAACACCAAGAGCACCTGGATATCCCATTAATGGTGATGGTAAGTCAGCTTCTACGAAGTAACCACCAAGCTCAGCAATTCTCTTTAAAAGAGGTTCTGTATGAGCATCGTTTGTACAGAAGAATGCCGCATTCTGTCCATATGTTTCTAACCATGCAGGAACCTTTTCAAGAATGAACTGCTGTGCACCAGCGATACCAACGTCACTTGTTGGGTCAGGTGAACCCATGTCGACAAATTCAAGCCCTAAGTCTTTACATGCTTCTCTCATTATGTCTCTTCTTCTTGAGAGAAGTTCATAACTCATATGTCTTGGGAATGAAATATGAACGAAAGTATCCGCACCCATTTTCTTCGCAGCTGCAATTATCAGATAACCTCTTGCAACGTTATCAGCAGTAACACTCATATCGGCAACTGCTGTTATCATACCTGGATCTTCCTGTGGATTACCGGCAATTAAAAGAATGTCAGGATTCTGTTCTCTGATTGTTCTAAAAGCAGCAACAGTTCCTGGAACGGCCTGGTTAACAACAATAGCCTTCATTAGAGGATCGTCGGCTAATCCTACGATCTGCGCGATTGTTGTTTCCTGCTCTGTCATGAACTGATCGGGGTAAGTGACATGGGTTATCATACCGCCGTCGGCAGAATCACCATATTTTTCTATAAGGTATTCTGCACCTCTTAAATCATCCTCTGATTGCGAGACTGTACCCGTTACAACACCAATGTGAAAATCAGCTTGTGCAAACATAAAAGCTGCCAATAAAATGGCAATGAAAAAAACTACTAGTTTTTTCAACTTTGTTACCCCCTTTTGATAAAATTTAAAAAAAATATAAGAATACTCAACATAATTTTAGCACCAATAATAGAAAGTTTCAATATTTTATAATTTGAGTTTATTTGTTTTTAAGCTATATAAACTAAATTAAGAAATTACGTCTCTTTATATTACAATATTAGTACTATATAATTTCCGTAATAGATATGAAATTTTTTAATCAAAAACGAACACCATCCAGAACCATTTTACTCATTATGTAAATTTCTCTAAAAAATTCAGATAAAGATAACTTACAATATATCATTATATAAAAAATACACTTCACCCATATCTATGAGACACGGCTATTGTGAAATAAAAATCAAAAAATATAATTAAAGTTTCCTTTATTTTATCACAACATATTGATAAATAAAAATGTATGGGAAAATGGAAATTATTATTTTTTCCGCAAACCATCTATAAATTTCTTTTAATTCTAATTAATAAGAACTGTGAATTTTAAGATTAAAAATTATTATTGTAATAATAAATAAATTTTTCAAAATATTTATAATATTTTTGGGATGTGTCTTGACATATTATCTTTTGAATGTTAAATTTATCATGCTAGCCGAGGTGATGGAATTGGCAGACGTGGCGGACTCAAAATCCGCTGGGGCTGATAACCCCGTGCGGGTTCGAATCCCGCCCTCGGCACCATAGGGAAGGCTACGCCTTCCTTTTTTTATTAATGAGGATAATGCATTTGAAATACTTTGATTTCAATTTCAGTGGTAAAAATATTGATGAAACGACAATCGATATGATGGAAAAAATAAAAAATGGTGAGAAGCTTTATGTACTCACGGTAAATTCTCTCATTGTTTATGAATACAAAAAAATGGAAGCATATAGAAATGCCGTCAAAAAGACTAATTATCATGTTCCTGACGGTGTAGGAGTTTTAAAACCATTAAAATGGATTTATAAAAAGCAAGTCCCAAGAATAACCGGGGTTGATTTAATCTATAAGATTTGCGAATACTCGTCAAAAGAAAAAGATATGCCGGTTTTTTTGCTGGGAACCAGAGAAGAAATTATTGCTGAAGCCACGAATAAACTCAATAACGAATACCCTGATTTGAAAATCGCGGGCTACAACAATGGATTTTTTTCTGAAAAAGAAAATGATTCTATTATTGAAAAGATAAACAGAAGTGGCGCCAGGATACTTTTTGTAGGAATGGGTATTCCAAAACAGGATCTGTGGATTTCAGATAATTTTCAGAAGTTAAATATCAATCTGGTTATGGGTGTGGGAGGCTCCTTTGATGTTATTTCTCAGAGATTGAAAAGGGCCCCGGATTTTTATATAAATCATAATCTGGAATGGCTTTATAGAACGTTACAGGAACCCAAAAAAAGGATAAAAGTTGTTCCTAAAATTTTTAGTTACTCATTTTTGGCTTTAAAATATGTGTTTAAGAATAAAAACAAACAGGGAGATGAATAAGCTTGAAAATATTTATCAGTTCTGATATCGAAGGAACCGCAGGTATAAATGATTGGGCAGAAACGACACTGAACAAACCGGAATACAAATATTATTCGGAGCAAATGACCGAGGAAGTTAGAGCGGCTTGTGATGGAGCGATTAAAGCAGGAGCAACGGAAATAATCATTAAAGATGCCCATGATACCGCAAGAAATATAAATCCATCAAAATTGCCGATGAGTGCAAAAATAATTCGTGGGTGGTCCGGTAATCCTTTGATAATGATGTATGGGCTTGATAGTTCATTTGATGCTGCTATATATACCGGATACCATTCTTTTGCGGGTTCTGACGGCAACCCCCTTTCCCATTCTATGTCAACTAATATTTATTCCATTGAAATAAACGATGTTCTGGTGAGTGAATTCACAATAAATTCTTTTACTGCCGCCTATTATAGAGTTCCGTCAGTTTTTATAAGTGGAGATAAATCTATCACAAACTTTGCGAGAAGTTTTATAGAAGGTATAAAAACAGTTGCGACCCTTGAGGGAAAAGGGGGAGCTTCGACAAGTATTAACCCCAATCTGGCATGTAAACTGATTGAAAAAGGGGTTTTTCAATCCTTAAAGGGTGATTATAAAGTATTAATACCCGAACTCCCTGAAACATTCAGTGTTAAAGTAACTTATATGAGGCACAAAGATGCATATAGAAACTCTTTCTTTCCGGGAGTGAGTCAAACAGGTTCCAGGGCGATATGTTTTAAAGAAACGGATTTTTATGAAGTTTTAAGAAAATTTCTCTTTATTTTTTGATTGAATGGTGGTTTTGATGAAGGACTTAATTTTTAATAATAATGAACATCAGGGAGTAACTGTGATAATTCCGGCTTATAATGAGGGACCTAGAATAAAGAACGTTATTGAGCCGATTATAGGTAGCGAATATATTCAGAAAATCATAGTTGTAGATGATTGTTCATCGGACGATACTTATCAGAGGGTAAATGAAATAAATTCTGAAAAACTTAAAATTATCAGGAAAGAAAAAAATGCCGGGAAAACTTTAGCGATGAAAACGGGGCTTGACAACACTGAAACCGATTATATTCTTTTCCTGGATGCCGATCTTACAAATATTATTTTGACTGATATTGAGAAACTCATCGAACCCGTTATAAACAAAAAAGTCGATGTCACGATGTCCATAAGAAAGAATTCGTTGAAAATTTATAAAATGTTGAAGTGTGATTTTGTGAGTGGAGAAAGGTGTTTGAACAAGAATATTATAAAAAAAATATTTGTAAAACCAAAAATAGGATTCGGTATTGAAGTTTTAATGAATGATTATTTTATAAAAAACGAAGTCAGTTTTGTATGTATTCCGGTAAATTTTTCGAATACAATGAAAAGTCAAAAGCAAGGGATGTTTAAAGGATTTATTAATGAATTCAAGATGATCATTCAAATATTCAAAGCAGTACCATTTTACAAAGTGATATTTCAAATGTTCAAAATGTCAAAGATTTCAAAACGATACAGAAAGAAATTTAATTTATGATTGTTTTTAATTGACCTGTTGTGTTATAATCTACCAGAATTATTTAGGAGGTGAGGTTTTATGAGAGAAAATTATTCAATAGAGATAATTGTAGAAAAAAGAATATTCTTGAATTATAACCGGGGCTTCCTGAAGTTAAGTGACTTTTAATAAACCTTTATAATAAGTTAATGGAAACCACGGTTATTGAAAAAACCGTGGTTTTTTATTATGGAGGTAAATAAATTGATAGGATTAGTGACGAATGTACAGAAGGGTTTAATAAATGTTTATATTGAAGAAGAATTAAAGGAAATCAAATGTATTTTAAGAGGAAAATTGTTCAATCAATTGCAAAAGACTAAATCACTTGTGGTGGTTGGTGATTATGTTGAATTTGAAAAAACACAGGGAAACAAAGGAGTAATAAAAGAAATAAAGAGTAGAAAAACCAAACTGGTCAGAAGAGGAGCAGGGAAAAAAGGAAAACATATGGAACAGATTCTTGCCTCAAACATTGATCAGGCACTATTGGTTTTTTCTGTTAAAGATCCATCATATAAAACGAATCTTATAGATAGATATATAATCGCCGCTAAACACGGTGGGATAGAGCCGATAATTATTTTTAATAAAATTGATTTAGTAGATAAAAAACTCATTGAAGAAGACATCAAACTATATAGAGAAAATAATTATAAAGTTTTTATTACGAGTACTTTTACTGGTGAAGGTATAGAAGAAGTAAAAAAAATTCTTAATAATAAAATTTCGGTGTTCACAGGGATTTCCGGTGTCGGTAAATCTTCATTAGTCAACAGCATTTTAAATGATAATTTAGCCAAGACGGGGGAAATCAGTTCTTCACTATATAAGGGAAAACATACGACAACATCCTCTTCGGTATATTTTATTCCACAGGGTGGGAAGATAATTGATATTCCCGGGCTCAGAGAATTTGGAATTATCTCGGATAAGCACGAAATAGAAGAAACGTTCAAAGATATTTTTGAAATATCCAAAAGATGCAAATTCAGGAATTGTAGTCATACCAAAGAACCGGAATGCGCTGTAAAAATTGCTGTGGAAGAGGGAAAAATAAGTGAGAAAAGATATAGAAATTTTATAAAGTTAAAACAAGATTGCTGAAAGCTTTTTAAAAATAGTCTATATATGAAACGGAATTTATCTAATGATAACATTCAAAATCGGATCAAATAAAAATTGATCCGATTTTAATGTATATTGAATTTATTTCCCTGTAAAGCTACTTAAAAAGCGAATGAGAAAATCTGTCAATTTTCATATTTTATAAATTCTATAGATTTGATTATTGTCGGATTCATTGGTCTAGCCCTGCTGTCGGTCTTTTTTGAAGCAATTTTATCCACAACATCCATGCCTTCAAAGACCTGTCCGAAGACAGCATGTTTGTTATCCAAATGAGGACACCCACCAATTTCGGAGTATTTTTCTTTTATAATTTCCTTTAAAGGGAAAAAACCCAAATGTTCCTGAGGAATTGAATTATTTTGAACAATAAAAAACTGGCTGCCATTGGTGTTAGGGCCAGCGTTGGCCATTGATAATGCTCCCCTGAAGTGTTTAAGTTCATCAGAAAATTCATCTTTGAAACTTTTTCCCCAGATGCTTTCACCACCTCTTCCGGTATTCGTCGGATCACCACCCTGAATCATGAAGTCGTCGATAGTTCTGAAAAATTCACATCCAACATAATATCCTGCATTTGCATGCGTCTTAAAATTTTTTACAGTATTCGGAACTATATTCTCAAACAGTCTCAACTTGATATCACCACTATTTGTATGGATAATACATATTTCCTCGTCAATTTCCGGTTTTTTCAGTTGTTTTATATTTTCTTCCATTTTTTCCTCCCGATTATAAAATTTGTGCAAACTTGTACGATTATATCATTCTTTCAAATATTTTAAAAAAACATCGTAATTCAATAATTTAAATTAAATTACCAAATTTTTTTGATCGTTGTAACGATGAAAAGCAAATAATATTTATTTCAATATTTATAATTATAAAAAATAAAGGTATTTTTTTATAATAATTAATTTTTTTGTCTAAAAAATAAAAATATTTTTATATGCGCTTGATAATATTGAAATATATGATATCATAATAGTAAATGTTTTTTAAGGAGAAAAATGATGAGGGTTTATCTTTATAATTTTTGGTTATTGGCGGCTGGCAGAGTAGTTTCATTGATAGGAAGTGGTATTCAATCTTTGGCACTTTCACTTTACATTCTTGATGTAACTGGTTCCGGTACTATGATGGGGACATTTCTGGTTGTTACTTTGCTGCCAAAAGTAATTTTTGCTCCATTTGCCGGAATTGTGGGGGACAGATTCAATAGAAAGAAAATTATGGTATTAATGGATTTTGGAAGAGGCGCCACAATATTTTTGCTGGCTTTTATAACTTTTTCCGGCAACTTAGAATTATATGTGATTTACATTTTACAAATATTCATTTCCATAATGGATATTTTCTTTGATCCCGCTACAGCAGCAATGTTACCCGAATTGGTTCCTGAAGAGAAACTCACAAGAAGTAATTCCATTTTGAGTGCTTTAAATGCGCTCAGTTATATAGTAGGCCCTGCCTTTGGAGGAATACTGTATCCTTTAGGAATTCAAATTGTTTTTTTGATTAACGGTATTTCATTTGTTGTTTCGGGTATAAGCGAAATGTTCATTAAATACAATCAATCTACAGAAAAGAAAAAAATGACACTGAAACAATTTTTCGATGATTTCAAATTTGGAATAATATATTTTAAAAACAATCGGTTTATTTTAAATATGATGATGTTTTTTATGCTTGTTAATTTTCTGAGTGCACCTATTTCATTAGTTGTCCTTCCGTTTTTTGCCAGAGAAATTGTCGGGTTTTCAAGTTTTCAATATGGACTTATGGAAGCATCCTGGGTACTAGGTACTCTGATTGGAAATATATTGATAGCGGTGTTTCTTTCTAATAAAAAGATCAGCACTCTTTTTAAAAATGGTTTTATCATTCAGATGATTTTTCTTGTTGCATTCAATGTTGTTATCTTCCCGGGCATTACTAAAGCGTTAGGTGGGGCCACCTGGCTATATCTGGGTGTAATATCTATAATATTCATCTTCATGGGAATTTTCAACGCTCAAATAAATACCCCTATAAACATTTTTTTTCAGAGGGCCACTCCTTCGGAAGTCAGATCAAGGGTTTTTTCGGTCATAGGTGTTGTCTCTCAACTGATAGTCCCATTAGGAACAGCAATTTATGGTTTTCTGGTTGATAGAATACCTGCACACATATTAACACTCATATCGCTCGTCGTGACAATTTTTTTCACAGTTATTTTCTTTGCAAAGGGCGAGTATAAAAATATGGATATTAATAAATCAGATCAAAAAGCAACTGCCTTAAACAATGAAGGTACTTAATACAAATTATTCGGAATCGGTAAGAAAATTGTGGAAGTAAGATTATTAGTGGACTCTCTCCTTTTTTAAAAATCTTACTTCTCTTTTTATATTTTTAAATAAATTATGGATGTTTTCAGAAAAATACCAGAGATATTTCAGAAGTATGAAAAAATGCATTTATTAAACAACAAAATTATAATTGGTTTTACAAGATAAAATTCTATATATTAAAGGTTTTTTATTTCATCCACTAAGTTCGTATATTCCCTGATAAATTTATCGTTCTGTCTCCAGTTCTCTTTAATTTTTACGAATAATTCGAGTTTAACCTTTACATCAAAAAGATATTCCATGTCTTTTTTTGCCAGTTTTCTGATTTTCCCGATCATACTTCCCTTTTTACCTATAACAATGGGTTTTTGTGATTTTCTTTCAACTATTATATCCGCCATTATATCGAATGAATCATGTTCATCTTGAAATTTTTGTATATAAATTCCCACTGAATGAGGGATTTCCTCATTGGTTAAAAAAAGAATTTTTTCCCTTATTATTTCGGATATCATGAATTTTATTGATCTGTCTGTGATGGCTTCTTCTGAAAACAGAGGATGTCCTTTTGGAAGAAATTCGATTACAGTGTTTAAATAAGATTCAATTCCATAGCTTTTAGTGACCGATATGGGAATAATTTTTTCGTAAGCGGGAAAGAGTTCGTTTATCTTTCGAATGAAGTTTTGAATCACTTCATTTTTAAAAACCTCTTCTTCATTCAATTCGTTTAAGTTTTTTAAAACCGTATCAATTTTATTTATAAGGATAATTACAGGTGTTGTACTCTTTGAGATGTGGTTGAAAACAAGCTTATCTGATTGAAAGATGCCATCTTCAATATCTAAAATTACAGTCAACAGATCTACACCATTAAGAGCGTTCATCGCTACCTGCAATATGTATTTTCCTAACTTGTGTAGCGGTTTATGAATTCCGGGAGTATCGTAAAAAACTATCTGAGCGTTATTTTTGTTTACAATGCCACCTATTCTGTTTCTGGTAGTTTGAATTTTATCTGAAACGATCGCTATCTTCTCACCAACAAGAAAATTAAGCAATGAGGATTTTCCGACATTCGGTTTCCCTATTAACGATACTATTCCCGACCTGTAATCACTATTATTCATCTAGTTCCGAGTTTAAAAGGGAAAGATCACCTATTTTGAATAATACATCATCAAATGATTTTAAAAATCCCAATCTATTCATTCTTATGTCTTCTCTCTCGTCCATAACAAAAACATTGTCAAAATATTTATCTATAACATTTTTTGCATTCAGTATTGAATCTAAAGACTCCGTATAATCATATTTTTCAATTCCTTTTTGAACCGAATCATAGATTTTCATATATTCTTTGAAAAGTTCCTTTTCTTCCTGCTGAATGAATAGCTTGCCTTCAAAATCGGATCTTCCGTGTTTTTTAGTGATATTGTGAATTCTCTGGAATGCGGTTATTAAATCTTTAAATTCATTCATTGCCATATATTCAGTTAAATTATCCGCCGTTACCCACGCGTTATAGGGAATATCATATTTATTCAGGCTGGCTTTGATAACATTTTTTGAAAAGCCCTTTTCCAACAGTATGGCTTCGACCCTGCCCATTATAAAATTGTTTACAGCATCCTCTATTTTTGCATAGTCCTTACCAAGAATTTCGGCCGATTTAGCCAATATTTCGTCCAAACTCAATTTCCAACCGTTATTTATCATTATATGAATAATTGAATTCATTTTTCTTCTCAACGCATACGGATCTTTTGAACTCGAAGGAATGTTTCCAACGGAAAAATTACCGATCACAGTATCGATTTTGTCCGCGATGCCCACTATCGTTCCTGTAAGTGTTTCGGGTATTTTTTCAATGTTGTATTGTTCTTGAATTCCCCATGATACCGATTCGTTTTCTCCCTGAAGCGATGAATATATCCTTCCCATTATCCCCTGGAGTTCAGGGAATTCATAGACGACCATCGTTACTAAATCGGTCTTTGAAAGTAATGCTGTGCGTTCAACCAATTTTTTTTCTGATTCTGAGGCGTGCAATTTATCCGCTATAAATTCCGATAATTTTATTATTCTGTTGGTTTTATCGTATAAGGTACCTAAACCGTTTTGAAAAATAACATCTTTTAAATCCGCGACATTCTTTTCAAGAGATTTTGATATATCTTTTTTAAAGTAAAAATAGGCATCTTCCAGTCTCGCATTGATAACCTTTTCATACCCATTTTTTACATTGTTTTTTGGGTCCGACGGACCGTCCTGAAAGGCAATAAATTTATTTGAAATTATGTTATTTATATAAATTGGAAAAGTTCTTTGATGGTGTTTAATGGTTGTTATTATTATTTCTTTCGGAAGTTCTCTGTACTTTTCTTTGAATTCTCCAAACACAGCCGTAGGGTATTCGGTGAGTGTTTCTATTTCATCTATGAGTTCTTCATCGATATTAACTTTTGTATTTTCATTTTCGCATTTTTTTAATTGTTTTATAATTCTTGATTTTCGTTCTTCGTTATCTGCAGTTACGTAAGCTTTTCTGAGCCTTTCAAAATAACTTTCCGGATTAACAGAAACCTCACCTACGAAAAAACGATGACCTTCGGATTTATCGGAGCTCTTTTTACCGTATATGTTCAGTGGAACTATTTCGTTATCCATTACACTCACTATCCATCTTATTGGTCTTACAAATTTATAATTACCTTCTCCCCATCTCATCGGTTTTTTGAAGTCTATTTTTTCCAGAGTTTTTTTTATTATATTCGGAAGCAAATCGATTGTTTTTTTTCCGACAATTTCGTTTCTTACGAATACGTACCTGCCCCCATTTGCTTCATCGATAAAAACATCTTCGGTTCCCTTTTTATTTGCCTTTAAAAATCCTTCCAGTGCTTTAGTGGCTTTTCCGTCCCTGTAAGCAATTTGTTCGCTTGGTCCTCTCTTTTCTTCGATGAAATCTTTCTGTTTTATATCAATATTGTTCACTATCGCTCCGAATCGTCTGCTGGCGGAGAATATTTTTATATAATCGTAATTCAAATTATTTTCTTTTATATTTTTTTCCAGATTATTCAAGAATTGTTTTCTTAAAAGAGTTATTTCACTCGTTGGCAATTCTTCTATACCTATTTCGATTAAATAATTACTCATATTTTTTATCCTCCCATTCTACATATTTTGTTGCAACGATTTTCGCCATCTCCCTGATAGATTTTATATACGTTTGTCTTTGAGTTACGGAAATAGCATTTCTGGCATCCAAAAGGTTAAAAGTGCCGGAACATTTTATCAAATAATCATATGCGGGTAAAAAGAGATCGTTTGTTATGCAATTATCGAATTCTTTTCTGTACATCTTGTACAGGTTAAATAGCATTTCAATATCCGCGATTTCAAAGTTATATTTTGACCAATCTCTTTCATTTTTCAGGAAGACATCTCCATAGGTAAATTTTTCATTCCATTCAACATCGAATATGCTGTTTTTGTTTTGCAGATACATCGCTATTCTTTCCAGCCCAAATGTGATTTCAAGAGAAACCTGTTTTACGTTTATTCCCCCTACTTGCTGGAAATATGTAAATTGGGTAACTTCCATTCCATCAAGCCATACTTCCCAACCTATTCCCCATGCTCCAAGAGTTGGAGATTCCCAGTTATCTTCAACAAATCTGATATCGTGATCAGTTGGAATAATTCCCAATGATTCGAGAGATTCTATGTATAATTCCTGTGCTTTTTCCGGAGAGGGTTTTATGATAACCTGATATTGAAAATATTTTTGAATTCTCATTGGATTTTCTCCGTATCTGCCATCAGTAGGTCTTCTGCATGGCTGAATAAAAGTAACAGCCCATGGTTTTGAACTGAGAGATTTCAAAAAAGTTGAAGGATGAAAGGTTCCGGCACCCATTTCTAAATCATAAGGTTGATCAATTAGACATCCTTTGCCAGACCAGAATTCATTCAATTTTGCTACTATATCCTGTAAATAGTACATCGTAACCTCCATCTATTCAATTGAAATTAAATAATAATAATAGGGTTGACCACCCTCATGAAGTTCAAATTCAATATCGGAATAATTTTCTTCAAGTTGTTGTATTAATTTTTTTGCCTGACTTTCAGTGACTTCTGACCCATAGAAAATAGTTATTACCTCTTTTTCTTTATCTTTTTTGAGTATATCATCAATTGCGTCGTTGATAAGTTTATCCAGCTTTTTGTTTGATAAAACCATCTTTTCCCCGTATATTCCAAGATATTCGTTCTTTTTGACTTTGACATTTTGTATTTTGGAATCTCTTACAGCGTATGTAACAGATAAAGAAACAACATTTTCGATCGCTTCATCCATCTCTTCTTTTAATTTTTCAAAGGTCTGGACGTCATCATATTGGGTCAATGCCGCTATACATTCCTGACTGCTATTAGTTTCAAAAACATAAACTTTTCTCTCTGTGTTTTCCTTTTCATACTCCTTGGCGGCTTCCTTGGCGGTTAAAATAATGTTTGGATTATTTGGAAATAATATTATATCCTCACTCTTGAATTTTTTCAATGAATTATATATATCTTTTAAGCTTGGATTCATTGTTTGACCGCCGGTAATAATTTTGTCCGCTCCAAGATTCAACATAATTTTTGACAGGCCCTCACCCGGAGAAACACATAATATTCCATGCTTTTTATCGGCGGCATAAACGTCCTCTTTGACTTCCCGTGCCTCTACAACATGCTTATGCTGTATTTTCATGTTATCCACTTTTACTTTTTGCATTTCACCATAGTCAAGCAATTTTTCAATTACTTTACCAGGATGATTAGTGTGAACATGAACCTTTATCAATTTGTCCTGTTTAACGAGAACGATCGAATCACCCATACTTTCCAGATAAGATTTTATCCCATCTCTGTTGAAAACATTTTTATCGTCATTCTGATTTATTATGACTTCTGTGCAATAACTGAATTCAAGTTCTTCCATTACTCCCTGAACAACTGTTTCGACAAGACTTTTTGAGGTACTGAATCCCTTTGTTATATCAATGTCAGTTTCTGTGCTTCCCAAAGCTGCGAGTTTAAAACCTTCAAAAATATAGGCCAATCCCTTTGCTCCGGAATCAACAACGCCCGCTTCCTGCAGTTTTTTTAAATATTTAGGTGTTTTTTCAACCACATCAAATGCCTTTTGAGTCATTAAATCAAAATATCTTTTAAAATTTTTTTCATCTTTTAATTCTTCTTTAGTGAATTCAGCGAGCTTCCTTATAACTGTGAGCATTGTTCCCTCTATTGGTTTCATCACTGATTTATAAGCAACTGTTTTTGCCATTGATAGAGCATCGGTAAATTCGGTGGTCGTTAATTCCTTTTTCGTTCCCGTTCCATCAGCAAAGCCTCTGAAAATCTGTGAAAGAATAACACCCGAATTCCCTCTGGCACCCATTAACATCCCGGTTTTAATCGATCCTAAAACTATATCTAGATCTTTATCTTTTGCATTATCCAGATATGCGCAGGCCTCTATCATAGCTGCTGACATATTGGAACCGGTGTCGCCATCAGGAACTGGGAATACATTTAAAGTATTCAGTTCATCTTTATTTTTCAACAGACGTTCAGCGGCTTTTCTAAATGCAATAGAGAAAAAGGTGCCGTTGATACGTTCCATTTAATCTCCCCCAATCAGTCCTGCAAACCAACAACAGTTATATTCACTTTGACGTTGGTTGCTTCGGTTAATTCTTTGAGTCTGTGATAAATATTTTCCTGAATGTTTTGAATTACTGTTGGTATTCTTACTCCATATTCCAAGACCAATTCAATATCTATAACCAGGGTTCCATCTAATTCTTCAGTTATTTTTATACCCTTTTTTTCTTCATTTCCCAACAGCTTTGCCAAAAAACCCTGATTGGGAACTCCCATATCCACCGGACCGTATGATTCCATCACAACAACTTTTACAATGGTATGCAAGGCCTGAAGAGAAATTTCTATTTTTCCAAATTCAGTTGTTATTAACATGAGTGTACCCCCTGATTTCATGGATATTATTTTTTATCCCTGTCATATCTATACCCAGATCTGATAAAACCTCATCTCTTTTTCCCTGAGATGTGAAAATATCGTCAATTCCTACAATATGAATGTTACCATTATATTTGTATTTTTGCCCGTATGTCAAAACAGTTGAACCAAATCCACCATTTATTATTCCCTCTTCAACTGTTATTATATCCTGATAATTATCGAAAATATGAGATAAAGTTTTCAAATCCATAGGTTTTATATTTCTGCAGTTATAAAGAGTAACATTTTCCTCTTCAGCGAGTGAAATTAATTTTTTACTTAAGGGACCGGTAACTAACAGTGCTATTTCTTCACCCTTATTCAGCAGTTCCCATTTTTCTATATCAATTTCTTTCATGTTTTCATATATTTCATTCAATGTGATTTTTTCTTTTTCTTTGGGGTAACGTATCGCTATAGGACCGTTTAAAAAACCTCTGGTGAGGATTGTATAAAGCATATTTGCCAGTTCCTGTAGTGAAGAAGGGGCAAATAAGGAGAAATTTGGAATCATGTTTATATATGAAATATCAAAAACACCATTATGAGTCGGACCGTCCTCACCAACTATACCCGCTCTGTCTATTGCAAAGAGCACCGGAGAATTTTGCAGAGCAACATCATGAATTAATTGATCGAAACCCCTCTGTAGAAAACTTGAGTAAACGGCAAAAATAGGTTTTATATTTTTTAAAGCAAGAGCGGAAGCAAATGTTGTACAAAATTGTTCCGTTATTCCAAGATCAAAAAAATAGTTTGGAAATTTTTTCGAGAAATCCTTTAATCCAACTCCATCCGGCATCGCCGCGCTTATAGCGACAATATCGTTTCTGTTATTGCAAATTCTTTCAAGGGTTTTTCCAAAAACCAGACTGTAAGATATATATTCAGCATCTATATCGGTATTTTTAGCGCCCGTTAATTTATTAATGTTCGAAACACTGTGAAAAACAGTGGGATCTTCTTCGGCATATTTTATTCCTCTTCCCTTTACTGTATTCAAATGCAGTATCGTCGGATGATCAGAAATTTTAACCGATTCCAGATTTCTTTCAATTTCTTTTATGTTATGACCGTTTATCGGACCATAATATTTTATTTTCAGATCTTCAAAAATATTTGAAAGCAAAAGAGCCTTTTTCACGTTCTGTTTGAATTTTACAAGGGTATTTTGAATAATATTGAATTCATAATCTTCAAGAAATTTCTTCATATCTTTTTTTAAGGAGATATAACCCTTGTTCACTCTCAATTCATTTAAATGTTTTGATAAAGAACCAACATTTTTTGATATACTCATACCGTTATCGTTTAGAATTATTTTTATTTTAGAATTCAAATTTGAAATTTGATTAAGTGCTTCGAAGCATATACCGGATGTCATGGCACCATCACCAACTACAACTATCACATTTTTATTTTCGCCCGTTATTTTTAAGGCCTTTTCTATGCCTAATCCTGCGGCTAAGGCTGTTCCGCTATGACCGGTACCAAAATGATCAAATTCACTTTCAAATATATTTGGAAATCCACTTATGCCATTTTTTCTTCTCAGAGTTTCAAAACTTTCATATCTTCCGGTTAAGATCTTATAAGTATAAGCTTGATGTCCGGTATCCCAGAGAATGATATTGTCTTTAGGATCAAAAACTCTCAGTAATGCTATGGTGAAATCGACCGTTCCCAGGTTCGATGCAAGATGACCATTGTTATTGGAAACGGTTTCCAAAATACTTTTTCTTATTATACTTGAAAGAATATTCAATTCTTCATACGATTTTGACTTTAAAGTTCTGTACAATGGTATTTCCATTAATCCCCCAATTCAAATGATTCGTAAATATGCCTCAGAAGTATAGCTGTAGTAACACTTCCCACACCACCGGGAACGGGTGTGATTGCACTGGCCTTATTAAATATATTTTCGTAATCCACATCGCCGACATATTTCCCATTTAAATAATTGAATCCAACATCGATTATGATGACGTTTTCTTTAATCATTTCTTTTTTTACAAAAAGAGGGCTGCCGATCGCGCTGATTAGTACATCCGCTTCTTTTGTTATTTTATCAAGATCTTTCGTACGTGAATGACATACCGTAACGGTGGCGTCAACACCTTTTTTCAGCATCATCATAGCGAGAGGTTTTCCAACAGTTGTCGAACGCCCCAGGATAACAACTCTTTTTCCCGATATTTTTATATTGTAGTATTTGATTATTTCCATAACAGCCTCTGCTGTTGGAGGAGCGAAGAGTTGTTTTCCGGTAAATAATTTTCCTAAATTATTTTCTGTCCTTCCTTCGATATCTTTTTTAGGATATAAAAGCTTTAACCCCATTTCCTCATCAAAGTTCCTGAAAGGATGCATGAACATCACACCGGAAATCTCCGGATCATCGTTGAATTCTTTAATGTCCTTTTCGATGTTTTCTGCATCGACAATATCTACGATGAAGTCAATTTTTTTGGCCGATCTGATTATTTGATTTATATATGCTTTGTTCGATTCATCTGGACTATCGCAGTATAAGATAGTTCTTTTCTTGATTGATTTATTTTCTGTTTTTTCCTTTAAAAAAGTAAGGATTGATTTTGAGACCCTTTTTCCACTCAGTATTTTTGTCTCCATCAGAACAGTCCTTCAATATTGGAATTATTATCAATATCAATAAACTCAGCATTTGGAATTTTGGGTAATCCGGGCATGAGGTTGATCCCTCCTGCAACAACCACTAAGAAACCCGCTCCGCCTGAAATCCACATGTCATCAACTTGAAATATATAGTCGTCGGGAATATTATTGAGCATTTTTGCATCATGAGTTATGGAATACTGGGTTTTAGCGATGATTATCGGTAATTTATCATATCCATTTTTCTTGATCTTTTTTAATTTTCTTTTTGCTTCAGAAGAAAGTTTGTAATCACTTGCTCTATATATTTCCTTTGTGAGCTTTCTCATTTTTTCTTCAAAACTCATATTACTGTCTAGCAAGGGTTTATAATCAGAGTTTTCCGAGGCCAATTTCACTACTTCTTCAGCGAGTTCTATTCCACCTTCACTGCCCTTCGCCCATACATCTGAAAATTTATAAACAATGTTGTGCTTGGCACATAAATTTTCAAATAACTCTTTTTCTCTGATGGAGTCAGTTGGAAATTCGTTCAAAGCGACGATTACCGGAATACCATATTTTTTCATATTTTCATAATGTATTTTAAGGTTTTCAAAACCAACTTCCAGAGCCTCAAGCTCTTCCTCGTTGAGTTTTTTCCTGGATAGTCCGCCATGGTATTTCAGAGCTCTTATCGATGCAACTATAACTACTGCATTTGGAGTAAAACCCGCCTGCGGAGACAGGAAGTCAAGAAACTTTTCTGCTCCTAAATCGGCTCCAAAACCTGCCTCGGTAACAACGTAATCCGAGAGTTTCAAAGCCATTTTGTCGGCAATAACGGTGTTTGTTCCATGAGCTATATTTGCAAACGGACCACCATGTATTATAGCGGGAGTATTTTCTATGGTCTGGACAAGGTTAGGATTTATTGCATCTTTAAGCAATGTAGCAAGAGCACCGGAAACGTTTAGTAGCTTCGCTTTTATGTAATCACCTTGCAGGGATTCAGAAATAATGATGTTGTCAATTCTTTCCTTCAAATCTTCAATATCATTTGCCAGACATAATATAGCCATTATTTCGGACGCGGCCGTAATTATGAAATGATCCTCTCTCGGATATCCATTTTTTCTTCCACCTAAAGAGATAACGGTACTTCTCAGTGATCTGTCATTCATGTCGATAACTCTTGGCCAATTAATTTCTACGGTATCTATTTTTAAAGGGTTTCCATTTTTTATTGAATTGTCTATTATCGCCGAAAGAAGATTATGTGCTATGGAAACGGCATGAAAATCCCCGGTAAAATGAAGATTTATATCTTCCATTGGAAGAACCTGAGAATATCCGCCACCGGCAGCTCCGCCTTTAATTCCCATTATTGGACCTATGGATGGTTCTCTTAATGTAACTATGGAGCTTTTACCGATTTTATTCAACGCCATTGATAATCCGATAGAAGTAGTGGTTTTTCCTTCGCCGGCAGGTGTGGGAGAGATAGCTGTAACCAATATCAACTTACCATCTTTTTTATCTTTAAGTTCCAGCATAATTTTATTCGATATTTTTGCAATGTGATATCCATACGGGTTTATATATTTCTTATCTATCCCAAGCGAAGAATAAATTTCTTCAATTTGCTTCAATTTAGCCCTTTTAGCTATTTCCAGATCACTCAAAATATTATACCTTCCTTATAATTTCTTTTTAGCCGCAGAAGTGTGTTTTTTGGCAATATTATCTAAAACGCCATTTACAAATTTTCCGCCTTTTTCGCTATCATATTCCTTTGCAATTTCAATGGCTTCGTCAATCGATACCTCAATTGGTATTTTATCCTCATAAATCAATTCATATGTAGCCAGTCTCAATATGCTCTTGTCTATAATAGATAATCTTGAAAAATCCCAATTCAGGAGATTTTTATCGATTATTTCATCAATATTTTTCAAATTGCTGACAACGGTATTAAAATATCTTTTGGCACTCAATTTATTGGTTTTTGTCAAGTTTATATCCACGGATTCATTTTCGAGAAAAAACATTATTGAATCAAAATCATTGAATTCGATTTGAAAAATAGATTTAAAAACCAATTCTCTCATTCTATGTCTGTTACTTTTATTTTTATTATAATTATTTACTATCTTTTTTTGTTTCTTCGGCATTATTTTTTATCCCGGATTTTTTCCCTTCCTCATCACTATTATCTTCATTGTTTTTTTGCTTTTTATCTTTATTTTCAGGAATCTCCTTTTTATCATCGGATTTTACCGATTTCTTTTCCTTTTTAACTTCTGCATTTTTTGATTTATTATTTTCATCTTTACCGTTGTTATTTTCATTATCATTGTTGGAAAAATACAGGTTCTCTTCAACTACCTGAACATCATCAACTTTTATGTTTATTTCGTCAACACCATAACCGGTATAATTTTCGATATCTTCTTTGAGCTTTTCCTGCATCAATCTACAATAATGAGGTATAGATTCTCCATATTTAACTTTTGTTTTTATTTTAACAACAATATTTTTATTTTCATCTTCATCAAGCTCTATAGATATATTGTTTTTTGCCTCTCTTCTGTCTTTCATATCGTTATAGTTTTTCTTTTTAAAGTCCAGATATGAATGAAGAGCAATATCTTCAACTACGGTTTTAGATATTTTTATATTACCGAAATCCCTTTTGTCGAAATCCATAGATACCTCCTATGCTCTTTCAATATATTCTCCTGTTCTCGTATCTATCCTGATTTTTTGACCATTTTCTACGAAAAAAGGCACGTTGACTTTTAAACCGGAATCACAAACAGCAGGTTTTGTACTACCTGAAGCCGTGTCCCCTTTGTAATTTGGAGCGGTATCCACCACTGTTAAAACAACGGAATTGGGTAATTGAATTGCAATGGCTTTATTTTCGTGAAATTGAAGGTCTAATTCCATATTTTCCTGTAAAAAATAAATCGCATCCCCAACAAAATCTTTTTCAAGTGAATACTGTTCATAAGTCTCTAAGTCCATAAAGTAATATAAGTTTTCATCGTTATATAAGTACTGAACATGTTTCATTTCTAAAACTACATCTTCCACTTTCTCGCTACTTTTAAATTTAAACTCCCTGACATAACCTGTTTTGATACTCTTCATTTTACTTCTGATTATTCCATCGCCTCTCCCGGTAGAGTGTTTATTCGTATCTATAACCACATATAGGTCATCATCGATAAGCAGTGGCATTCCCTTTCTTATTTTCCCAACTTCTAACATATACTTCCCTCCGATTAAATTATCATCAATTTCTTATCAAAATTAGTCAAAACTTTATTTTTATTCTTCAAAAATAAAACATCATCTTCTATTCTTACTCCGAACTTTTCTGGTAAATATATGCCGGGTTCAATAGTTATCACAGCACCCTCAGGTATTTCTTTCTTATTAGATGGAGAGGCACCTGCACCATCGTGAGTATCCATACCAAGGGAATGTCCCAATCCATGACCAAAATAATCTCCATAGCCAGCATCAGAAATTATTTCCCAGGCAACATTATGTAAATCGGCTCCAATTACGCCCGCTTTGGCGGCCTGTACCGATTTAACCTGTGCTTCATATACTATATCATATATTTTTACCATTTCATCCGAAGGTGTCCCAACGGAAAATGTTCTGGTTATATCGGCACAATAACCATTATACCTCGCTCCGAAATCAAAAAGAAGAAATTCACCTTCTTTTACTTTTTTATTTGAAGGTTTACCATGACATAAGGCGGATCTTGCACCGGAAACTGCTATGGTCGGAAATGCCAATTCTCCACCTCTCATTTTCATTTCATATTCCAGTCTTGCACATACTTCGGTTTCGGATTTTCCGGGTTTTATATGATTCAAAGTTTCCTGTAAAGCATCTTCAGAAATTTTTATGGCCTTTTCCATGTTTTTGATTTCTTCGCTGTCTTTTATCATTCTCATGTTTTGAATTATACTTTCGCAATCTTTGATTTCTTCAATATCCAGGTCTCCAAACAATGAATTATAGAGTTTAACGGAAATATTTGAAGCGTTGTAACCCAAAATTTTTGCCTCTTCTTTTTCTATGAAAAATTTCAAGATATCCTTGACTCTTTTATCACTTGTTATTGGAAACATGGTGAAAGATGATTGTTCCTTAACTTGAGTAAAATATCTGGAATCGGTTGAAATATAAGCATTTTCTTGTGAAATAAAAACCAACGAATGTGTGCCGGAAAAACCGGAAATATACCATGTTGATGGTTGATCACTTCCTTCAAGATTATAAATAACCATCGCATCAATACCATTTTTTTTCATTTCATCCCTGAATTTAGTTAATCTATCCATTCAATTCCCTCCCCTTAGTTGAACATTTTTATTTGATTTCTGTTCATTTTACCCGTTTTCTTTTTCTTTATCTCTTCGATCTCTTTATTGGATAATACTTTTACGGTTTTATCCAATGAAGAGGTTTTCTGAATAACTTCCAAGATTTCTTCTGACCGTTTAAGAATAAGCTCCGGTATACCGGCCAATTTCGCCACTTTTATTCCGTGGGATTTGCTGGATATACCGTTGATTATTTTATGTAAAAAAACGATATCATTCCTTTCCTCAAGAACCTTTACATTGATATTATTTATTCCGCTATACATATTTGATAGTTCTGTTAATTCCGTAAAATGTGTGGCAAAAATTGTATTGCATCCGATTGCTTCATATATATATTCTGAAACACTCCAGGCAAGACTTATTCCATCGAATGTACTCGTACCTCTTCCAACTTCGTCAAGAACAACCAGACTTTTTTCAGTGGCCTTGTTCACTATAATTGATGTTTCCATCATTTCAACCAGAAAAGTCGATTTTCCTGATGATATATCATCTCTGGCACCTATTCTTGTAAATATCCTGTCGTATATGGGAATAAGACCTTTTTCCGAAGGAATGAAACAGCCTATCTGCGCAAGGATTGATATTAAAGCGATCTGTCTCAGATAAGTTGATTTTCCGCTCATATTAGGCCCCGTCAGAATATAGAATTTGTTTTCACTGTTAAAATAAACGTTGTTTGCGATGTAATTTTCGACATTCTTTTCCACCACAGGGTGTCGTGAATTAATAATCTCACAGGTGTTATCATCAGAGAAAGATGGTCTGCAATAATTATTCTTTTTGGATATCTCGGCGAACGATTGTAATAAATCCAGTTCCGCAAGAATAACTGAAAGTTTTTGGAATCTCACAATACTTTTTTTCAATTCTAAGCAGATATCTTTGAAAATTTCCCTTTCGAGCCTATCGATATTTATCTGAGCGCCGAAAATTTCTTCTTCAAAGTTTTTCAAATCTTCAGTTATGAATCTTTCACAATTGACAAGAGTCTGTTTTCTTATGTATGTATCAGGTACCTTTGAAAGATTACCCTTTGAAACCTCGATAAAATATCCAAACACTTTGTTGTTTTTAATTCTTAAATTTTGTATGCCGGTCTTTCTTTTTTCCTCAGATTCAAATTTTTTTAATTCAACATTGGAGTTTGAAAGCAGGTTGCGATATTTATCAAGTTTTTCATTATATCCGGATTTTATTACATTTCCTTCCCCTAAAACTGATCCGGGATTTTCCATAATGGCTGAATTCAGTAATTTTTTCTCTTCAATGAACAGTTCAATGTCTTCAAAGTACGAGTTCAAGATTTCATAATTCCTGAGAATTTCTTTTATGTCCGGTAATACATTCAATGTATTTCTCAGAGCCTCAATATCTCTCGTTGTCATTTTATCCATAGAAAGTCTTGAACAAATTCTCTGGATATCGTAAACCTTTTTCAGATTTTCCCTTATTTCTTTGTGAAGAATTCCGTCATTGAAGAAAATTTCAACTACATCGAGTCTCCTGTTTATACTGGCATCAACTAAAAGTGGATTGAGTATGTTTCGTTTTAAGTTTCTCGTTCCGGCCGAAGTTACAGTTTCTTTTAAAGTAGCAAAGAGATTGTTTTTTTCTCCGTTAACAAGATTTAAGTTTTCTGCTGTGGTAGAATCAATTTTCATAGTCGATCTTCCCGCTATATTTGAAGGAAGGTTGAGATGTTCCAGATATTTAAATTGAGTTTCCTGAAGATATTTAAACAGAGAACCAAGATTGGTTATTTCTTCCCTGTTCATCTCAAGAGAATCGATGGCAGAAAGATTATAAAATTTTTTTACATACTCAACACTTGAAGAATAGGCATAATTCCAGCTTTCAAAAGATTCTACATAAATTTGGCGGTCGTTTTCGATTTGTTTTTTTATATAGTGTTCATCGGCTTTATTTAAAAGGATTTGCCTGGGATCAAATTTATAAATAATATCGTTTATTTCATCGAAAGATTTAAACGAGCCGATCCCGACCTCACCGGTAGAGATATCGGCAATAGAAATCTGATAACTATTTTTGAAAAAAGTTATAGATAAAATGTAATTGTTAATTTCGTTTTTTAAGAGAGCATCTTCTATCACAGTTCCTGGAGTAAGAACTCTCGTTATATCCCTTTTCACAAGACCTTTAGCCAGGGAAGGATCTTCCATTTGATCGCAGATGGCAATTTTGTGACCGTTTTGAAGTAACTTGTTTGTATATTGTTCAATTGCATGATAAGGAACTCCTGCCATAGGATTACCATTCCTTGAAGTGAGAACTATCTGCAATTCTTCCGAGACTTTTCTAGCATCTTCAAAAAAAGTTTCATAGAAATCTCCGAGCCTGAATAAAACTATACAATCTTTATATTTGTTTTTTATCTTTAAATATTGTTCCATCATCGGAGTGATATTTTGTTTTGACATATGGTTTCACCAATTTATGTGAATGAATAAAAGATCAAAGAATACTCTCCCCTGTTATTTTTTTTCAGCAGGAGCAACGATGATTTCATCGATTATTCCGTAATTCTTTGCTTCGGCTGCACTCATATAAAAATCCCTGTCCGTATCCTTTTCTATTTTTTTAAGCGTTTGTCCCGTTGTTTCTTTTAAAATATTATTGAGAATCTTTTTTGAGTTGATTATTTCATTGGCAGAAATTTCTATATCCTTTGCCGTTCCCTTGGCGCCCCCCCATGGCTGATGAATCATAATTCTCGAATTAGGAAGAGAAAATCTCTTGCCCTTTTCACCACCGGTTAAAAGCACTGCTGCCATAGAAGCAGCCATACCAATACAGATCGTTGATACTTTTGATTTAATATATTGCATAGTATCATAAATTGCCAATCCTGATGAAATACTTCCGCCGGGGCTGTTGATATACAGATTTATATCTTTTTCAGGATCCTGAGATTCGAGATACAATAATTGTGCAACGATAATATTTGCAACATCGTCATCTATAGGGAAACCTAAAAAAATTATCCTTTCTTGCAATAGTTTTGTATAAATATCAAAAATTCTTTCGCCTCTGCCTCTGTCATCAATTACATAGGGAACATATGGCCCGCTATATTTCTTCATTCATCTCCTCCAATTTTTATCTTTTGATTGTTGTCAAATATTTTTTCAATTAATTTTTCAGGAGTTAAATAAGAGTATAAGATATGACCGCTTTCAGTTAATAACATTGACTTGGATTTTTTTCCAAAAGTTAAATTAATAACCTTCCCCGTTTCTATTCCAAGTTGTTTTAATCTTTTAACAGCAGAATTATCCACGGGCAATACGGCAGTAATTTTATCCTTTATTATATAAGACTCGAAACCAATATTAACAATTTCATCCAAAATTGGTTTCCTCCTTCCATTATTTCATTTATTAATGATATTATATCATAAGAAATATGGAGGTATTTTATGTTTAGCAGGGAAGAAAAAAGTCTAGTTGATACGGGTAAAATATATGTAAAAGCCGGAGATGGTGGTAATGGTGCAATTTCATTCAGAAGAGAAAAATACATTCCCCACGGCGGACCGGATGGTGGAGATGGTGGTAATGGCGGTAATGTTTTTCTCGTAGCCACAACGAAGATGAATACATTATCTTTTTTTCAAAGAAAGAAAAAATTTCTTGCAGAAAATGGTGAGAACGGTTCTGGCGGAAAATCGACCGGGAAAAGCGGCAAAGATGAAGTGATTTATTCCCCCGTCGGGACCATCGTTAAGGATTTTGAAACAGATGAAATCCTCAGCGATCTCGATAAACCGGGAAAAGTTATATGCCTTGCTAGAGGAGGTGAAGGCGGAAAAGGAAATACCAAGTTCAAATCTTCAATAAATCAGGTTCCTAGAATCGCTACAAAGGGTATAGAAGGTGAAGAACGTGAAGTAATTCTTCAATTGAAAATTCTTGCCGATATTGGATTGATTGGACTTCCAAACGTTGGGAAATCATCGATCATTTCAAAAATATCCAACGCAAAACCAAAAATTGCAAATTATAATTTTACTACTCTCAAACCGAATCTTGGGGTTGTGAATATGGCCAATAAATACGGATTTATCGTAGCGGATGTTCCGGGTTTGATTGAAGGTGCACATACAGGGATTGGACTTGGTTTCAATTTTTTAAAGCACGTCGAGAGATGTAAAGCTTTTGTCCATGTTTTGGATATATCGCATGAAGAAAGTAAAGATATAATTTCAAATTACTATAACATCAGGAAAGAGATAGAATTTTATAATCCCGAACTACTTAAAAGGAAAGAAATTATAGTTGGTAATAAATGTGATTTAATGGATAAAGAAACGATGGAAAAGAAAACAAAAGATTTTACGGAGAAAACCGGGAAACCAATTTTACCAATTTCCGCTGTGACGGGTTTTAATCTTGATAAATTGAAAGAAAAATTAATAGATATCATCAATGAGAATAAATCATACCTGGAATCTCTGAAAACAGAAAAGGCCCCGGATTTTCCTGATGTTCAACCTTTAACTACCAATGTTCCATATATTGGGGATTTTAAAGCCAAAAAAATTGATGAAGGAATTTTCAAGGTTTTTGGACCGGCGGTGGATCATTATACAAAATATATAAGGACAAATGCAGATTTTCAGATCTTTTTGATTAATAAACTCGAAGAAGGCAATTTAACTTCAAAACTTCTTGAACAGGGAGCTCAGGAAGGAGATACAGTTATAATAAATGGAAAAGAATTTGATTTCAAGCTGTAGAATAGGTATTTTCGGTGGAGCTTTTGATCCACTTCATATTGGCCATTATATAATCGCTAATGTCGTTCTGGATGAACTGAAGCTGGAAAAACTTTTCATCGTTCCTACTTTTATTTCCCCATTTAAATATAGACAGGGCGATAATGATGCCGATTTCAGATTTAATATGTTGAAAAAAGTTTTTAAAAGCAATCATAGAATAGAGATATCTGATTATGAGATAAACAAAAAACAAATTTCCTATTCCATAAATACAATCAATTATTTTCATGATAAATTCAATGTTTCGCCATATTTTATAATAGGGGAAGACAATTTTATTTCTATAAAAAAATGGAAAAATTCAAAAGAAATAATTGAAAAAGTAAAATTTGCCGTTTATCCCAGAAGAATAGAAAATGAAGATATAAAAAATGCAGACAATAAAGAAATCATTGAATACATAGATATTTGTGCCCCCAAAATAGATATATCATCAACAATGATCAGAGAAAGAGTTTATAACAACAAAACTATCGATGGGATGGTTCCTGATAAAATACTCGATGAGGTAAAAAAGCATTATGGGAAATAAACTCATTGGGCTGGCGCCAATGGCTGGATATACCAATTTCCCCATGAGAAAAATATGTGAAATGTTCGGTGCGGATTTTGTATTTTCCGAAATGATAAGTGCCGAAGGGATAATCAGGGGTGATATAACCACATATAAAACTGTTCCAAAAGAAAAATGTAGAATACAATTATTCGGAAACGATCCTTCAACAATTCAAAAAGCTATAAAACAATTAAGAACATTTCCTGAAACAATAGATTTGAATGCGGGATGCCCGGCAAAGAAGGTTGTGAAAAAAGATCAGGGGAGTGCCCTGTTGAAGGATATCTATCTTTTGAAAGAAATACTTTTTGCAATGAAGGAAGTTTCACCTGTGCCAATTTCGGTAAAAGTGAGATTGGGTTATTTTGAGAATGAAATTTTCAGCATCGTTGAAGAGCTTGTAAAAACACCTGTTTCGGATATTTATATACATGGAAGAACGAAAGTTCAGGCTTATTCGGGGGATGCGGACTGGAATTCGATTTTTTCAGTTGCTGAAGAATTTAAGAACAGCGGTAAAAATTTTTTTGGTTCAGGAGATCTTTATACCCCGGATATTATAAACGAAAAAATGAGAAACGAATATTTGAAGGGAGTTATCGTTGCCAGAGGGGCAATTGGTAATCCTTTTATTTTTCTTCAATCCAAAAGAATTCTTGAAAATAAAAAAAATATTGAAATTGATAATATTTCGAAGATCAACGTTTTTCTTCTGTTTCTCAAAATGATGATGGAAGAATTTGGAGAGAGAAGTGGGATTATTGAATCGAGAAAATATTTTTCAGGGTATTCAAAGGGTATGCCCTGTTCTTCAAAAATTAGAAATGCTTACATGCGTTTGACAACCTATAATGAAATCCGGCTTATGTTGAAAAAGTATAGTGATGAATTGAAAAGGATAAATGATCCTATTTCCTTAAATCCAGACTAATCCCTTCTTATCGAAATTTAACTGATTTAAAATTTGGAATAAAATATTTATATAGCGAATTAATTGAGGAGGATGAGATATGATAAAAATGAGGGCTTTAGTTAAGGAAAAACCCGAACCAGGTTTTGTTTTGAAAGAAGTTCAGATGAGCGAAAATTTAGAACCGGACGAAGTGCTGGTAAAGATCAAAAATGTTTCCATTTGCGGAACAGATTTGCACATATATAGATGGGATGAATGGGCACAGAAGAAAATAAAAACACCTCAAATCGATGGGCATGAATTCGTGGGCGAAGTTGCAGACATCGGTTCTCAAGTATCCATGGTTAAAAAGGGAGATACTGTGGTTTCGGAAACTCATATCCCCTGTAAACATTGTATTCAATGCCGTACAGGAAGAATGCATGTTTGTAAAAATCTTGAAATTCTTGGCGTGGATAGAGATGGAGTTTTCGCTGAATATGTGAAGGTTCCCGAAATAGTTCTGTGGAAAATAGATAAAAGTATTCCGATCGATTTTGCGTCGGTCATGGAACCCTTTGGAAATGCAATACATACTTCGCTGGTCACGGAATTAACTGGAAAGAATGTTTTGATCACCGGAGCGGGTCCAATAGGAGCTATGGCCATTGCAATTGCCAAGCATGCCGGAGCGGCAAAAGTGATCGTCAGTGAACCGAAAGAATATCGTATCGAATTGGCAAAAAAAATGGGTGCGGATTTAATAATCAATCCTCAAACTGATAGTGTGATTGATAAAGTGCTGAAAAATACCGACGGTAACGGTGTAGATGTTTTACTTGAAATGTCGGGCAATGAAAAAGCCTTCAGGGATGGTTTAGAAGTGGTTACAAACGGTGGGGAAGTCTCCCTGTTGGGAGTTTTCTCTGGAAATTTATCGTTTGATATAAATGGATTGTTTACTTTTAAAGGATTGACTCTGCACGGGATAACGGGTAGAAAGATGTTTGAGACCTGGAATATTGCTACAAATCTGTTAAAAAATAAAATTATTGATTTATCGCCTGTTGTTACTCATAAATTCAAACTCGAGGATTGGCAAAAGGGTTTTGAAATAATGAATAAGGGTGAATCGGGAAAAGTCATATTACAAGTTGAATAGGAGGTTGTTATGTATAATTTTGATGAATTTAAAGTGGATATAGAAAATTCGAAAGAAAAGGGATTATATGTAAATATCAGAAATTTATTTTCTGCACAGGGAGCATGGCTGAATGTCGACGGAAAAAAAGTATTGAATATGTGTTCAAATAATTATCTTGGTCTGGCCGACGACAACGAGTTGAAAAAAGCGGCGATTCAGGGAATTGAGAAATGGGGTGTAGGTCCGGGTGCCGTCAGAACAATCGCAGGAACTATGGAAATACATAATATTCTTGAAAATAAACTTGCTGAGTTTAAAGGTGTTGAAGCGACGATAGTTTTACAATCTGGATTTACGGCAAACCAGGCAGTAATACCCGTGGTTGCAGGAAAAGAAGATGCTATTTTGTCGGATAAATTGAACCATGCGAGTATCATAGATGGTGTGAGACTCACAAAGGCGAAAAGATATGTTTGGGAACACAGAGATCCCAATGACTTACGAAAAAAGCTCGAAGAAGCTAAAAATGATGGGGCAAAAAAATTACTCGTCATAACCGACGGGGTTTTTTCCATGGACGGAGATTTAGCACCTCTTCCGGACCTGGCAGAAGTCTGTGAAGAATTCAATGCAATATTGATGGTCGATGACGCGCACGGCGAAGGAGTGCTTGGAAGCCACGGAAGAGGAATTGTAGATCATTTCAACCTTCATGGAAAAGTTGATATTGAAGTCGGAACACTCTCAAAGGCATTTGGAATTGTGGGCGGGTTTGTAGCCGGAAAGAAAAATCTCATCGATTATCTGAAACAAAAAGCAAGACCGTTTCTTTTCAGCAGTTCCTTATCTCCCGCAGAAACGGCAGCGGGAATTGCCGCTGTTGAAAAATTATCCAGATCGGATGAATTGGTTAAAAAACTCTGGAGTAATGCGGAATATTTTAAAAAGAAGTTGATAAAACTTGGATTTGATTGTGGACACAGCGAGACCCCAATAACACCAGTGATGTTATACGATGCAAAATTGTCCAGTGAATTCAGCAAAAAATTATATGACGAAGGGATTTTCGCTTCTTCGATCGGATTTCCAACGGTTCCAAGGGGTGAAGCCAGGATAAGAGTCATGATAAGTGCCGCGCATACGAAAGAAGATCTGGATTTTGCAGTTGAAAAGTTTGAGAGTGTTGGTAAAGATCTTAATGTGATAAAATAATCTTAAAAGATCATCCTGATTATTCAACAGCGGCGATGGTCGCTGTTTTTTTTGGAGGGGTTAATGGTACTGAATTTTGTTTTTATACTGATCGGATTTGTTTTGCTTATAAAGGGTGCCGATTTTATGGTTGATGGATCAATCGTTCTGGCAAGAAGAGCGGGTGTATCTGAGTTGTTTATAGGATTGACCATTGTTGCTTTTGGTACCAGCGCACCCGAACTTGCCGTCAGTGTTCAGGCTGCCCTGGGAAAATCTGGAATAGCTATAGGAAATGTTCTGGGTTCAAATATTGCAAATGTAGCGCTTGTGCTTGGATTCGCCGCCATTTTTACAACCATATCGATTTCTAAAACGACAATAAAATACGAAATTCCATTTGTCATTATAATAACCGTTGCATCCGTAGCACTTTTGATCGAAGGCGATGAGAATCTGACATTTTTCAAGTCAGTGGTACTTCTCTGTTTTTTGGCAATTTATTTTATGTATTTAATTCAAATGGCCAGGGGTGATAAAAAAAATAAATCAACTGAAGTAGAAGAACACGAAAAAACGATATACGATAAAAAAATTTCTCTGGCTATTATTGCTACCATAGGGGGTATAATAGCGGTAGTTTTCGGTGGGAAACTTGTGGTTGAATCGAGCACATTCATAGCAAAGAGTTTTGGCGTGAGTGAAATGTTGATCGGAGTTACAATAGTCGCTATTGGCACATCTCTTCCGGAACTGGTGACCAGTGTTGTTGCAGCAAGAAAGGGTAAAGCCGATCTGGCCGTTGGAAACATTATCGGGTCCAATATTTTAAATCTTTTACTGATATTGGGCATTTCAGGTTTAGTTTCTTCCGTGTCGGCCGACAGGGCTATTTATTTCGATTCTTTTTTTGCGCTTGGAGTAATAGTTCTATTCTATATAATTTCTGTTAAAAGGAAGAAAATAGGAACATTTTCAGGGATTGTTCTTTTATCGACATATGTTCTCTATCTCATCTTGAATATCATTTTAGGATAAAGGGTTATCGCTTTTCAGAAGCATATATTTCATATTTATCTACTTGTTAATAAAGCAACCCATAAAAATAAGGGTTCAATAAATCTTTTCAATTTTAAATAAATATTACTATCGTTGATAATCAGATGGCTTTTCAATTATTTGAAATGCTTTATTTTATGCAAAAACGTTCTTCAGAGAAATATATTGAGTTTATCATCGCTTTTTCTCTATTATCTGGATTTGACAGATAGAATGGCTGGCACGGTTTTGCACAAATTTTGAGTATAAATCCCGAATTATATGAGAGAAAGTGTCGTATAAATAATAAAAAGAAATTTCAGCATGTTGATTTATATATTGATGTTTAAAGAATCTTCTGATATTTGGATAATATAATTGATTTTAATACTTTAAAAAAATCACCGCAAATTGTGATGAACGAATTATTCACAAATATATTTTTCATATTTTTGCAAGACGATACTGGTGTTGATATAAAAAGTTTTTAAAAATGACCTTGAAGATACAGTTGCTAAACATACCTTAAATTTATGTGAAAATGATACTATGTAGTTACCGATAAAAAATTTATGTAAATCAGGGTTCGTGATACGGATTAACTAAAAAATTTCACGGGTCATTTGATAATTTTAATAATTATAAGAACTGTGGACATAGTTGAGAATAAACATCATAATGCTTATTATCTATAATATTAAAATTCGTGA
Source organism: Kosmotogales bacterium (assembly GCA_030156385.1). GTDB lineage: Bacteria > Thermotogota > Thermotogae > Petrotogales > Kosmotogaceae > JASGMR01. The sequence goes on along the minus strand of JASGMR010000002.1, from coordinate 8,318 downwards.
ATCTATATTCTTAAGAAATCCTGGAACGTGTGCTTTATAACTTTTGAACTATATAATGTGAAAATATAAATATGATCAAAAAACCGGGGAGGTCAAGAATTATCATTATTTATAACCACTATATCAAGATTTTTTTGCTTGCTAAAAATAAATATGAAAAATGAGATTGTTATAAGTATTTATATTTATGGATCGGAAATAAAATTTGCCCTCGTAAGCGAAAAGGGAAAGATCTTAAAAAAATACACTTCATATTTGAAGGATGATTATACGAAAAACGAAACACTTGACATTCTAGTCCGGGAAATAAATGAAATCAATCGAAATGAAAAAGCTTCATGTATTGGGATAAGCTTTTGTGGTATTGTGGACAGAGAAACCGGTGAAGTTCTTTTTTCTCCCAGTTATTTGAAATGGAAGGGTTTCAAATTGAAACAGGAAATACAGAAGCGTATTTCGATTCCTGTATTCATAGAAAATGATGCTAAATCGGCTACCCTCGGAGAAAAATGGTTCGGTGAAGGGAAAGATTGTGCAAATTTTGTTTTACTGACATTGACATCTGGAGTTGGAAGTGGTGCTATCTGTAATAATCACCTTATAATAGGTAAAGATGGTGTAGCAACAGAAATAGGCCATTTTACCATTGATCCCGACGGGCCGGAATGTGTTTGTGGAAAGAAGGGCTGTATTGAGAGCTATACCTCAGAGTTGGGATTGAAAAACAGAGTTTATGAGAATTATGAATTTTACAGTGATAGTATATTGAATCGCAAAGTCCTGGAAAATTCTTTAAAAACATCAGATATCTTCGAAGCTTATCAAGAAAATGACGGAATGGCCTCATTGATAATTAGAAAGGCGATAAACGTTGTCGGAATCGCCATTAGTTATCTGATAAACACTTTCAATCCCGAAAAGGTTATTATAAGCGGACACATTTCAAAATATTATAAACCTTTTATCGATGAAGTAAAAGATACAATTGATAGCAATGTTGTAGGACCACTCGCTGGTTCCTATGAAATTATTTTTACTAAAATTGACGAGGATGCCTACATATTGGGGGCTGCGTCCGTGGCTCTGGAAATGAACAGAGGGTACTATTCGCAAATAGAAAAAAAGGAATTGAGAAATAATATACTGGAATTAAAGAAATTAGTTGATAAACAAACAAAGGAGATAGATTCAAGAAATACCAAAATAATTCAAACTAATAAACAGCTCATAGTTAAAGAAAGAGAATTGGAAAGAGTCAACAAAATGCTCGAAGCGAGTGAAGAAAAATTAAAGTTAGCTTTAGCTGCTTCTGAAAAATCTATGTGGGAATATGATTTCGCAAAGGAAAAAATTATCATTCAGAAATACTGGATGGAAGAAAACAATATGGATACAACAGGTTTTGATTATTCAATAAATGCATTGTTTGAAAAAATTCATCCTGAAGATGTAAAAAAGGTAAAAAAAGAGTTGGAAGAGGCACAAAAAACACAATCATTGGATTTAATATACAGAATAAAAGACATCACGGGAGAATGGGTATGGGTGTATCAAAAGGGGAAAATTCTTTATGATGAAAATACTGAAGAAAAAATGGCCGTTGGAACGATAGAAAATTTTTCCCTTCAAAAAAAGAAAGCAGAGGAACTTGAATACAAAGCTCATTACGATTCTCTCACGAATCTGCCTAACAGAGATTTTCTCATGGAAAAACTCTATTACGAAATTCGTAGGCACAAAGCAAAAAAGAGAATGATGGGAATTTTTTTCATAGATATAGATAATTTCAAGCAGATAAATGATACATATGGGCATAACGTAGGAGATAAAGTACTGAAAATATTTACAGAGAAACTAAAAAGGAGTATAAAAAAGACCGATTTTCTTTCAAGATACGCCGGAGATGAATTCATACTTTTAGTTACCAATATAATATATATGGGGGAAAAGGAAGTAAAAAAAATCGCAGAGAGACTGATAAATCAGTTCGAAGATACAATTATGTTGAAAAACAAAAAAATAAGTATTCATTTGAGTGTTCATTGTAGTATCGGAATTTCTCTCTATCCAAATGATTCCAGAGAGCTCAATAAATTAATACATTTTGCAGATAGAGCGATGTATGAAGCGAAAAAATCCGGAAAAAATAAATATAAATTTTTTTCGGAGGCGAATAATATTTAAAGTATTAAAAACAATTATGATTAATAAATTTATCTGGCTTTGCACGTAGTAAAAAACGATAATCAATTTAATTAAATTGATAGAAGAATTGAATGTAAGTATTCTAAAGAAATAGCGAAATAATTTTGTATGTGAGAATGAGAAGGTTAAAAATCATACTTGCTCTTTTAAGTGAAAAAGCTCAATTAAGATGTTGGAAATAGAATAACCGGGCAGTTTTTATGATGAATAACTCTTCACTTCTACCCGGTTTTTAAAGGAAGTTTAAATTTCAGCGCTTCTTTGAACAGATCAGTATTCCATAATCACCAAGTGATATCTTTTTGTTTTTTACTTCACAGTTTTCATTGATAAATATTTCAGCAATTTTTGTTTCCAGCGGAATGATTTTTTCCTTTTCAGAATTGTTTATATAAACTTCTATTTTTTCTTCACCACACTCACGTTCGAATGCAAATATGCTTTCATCTGAGAACAGAAGTTTGTATTTTCCCATTTTTAAAGCTTTTGAATTTTTTCTTAATTGAATGAGTTTTTTTATATATTCAAAAAGACCTTTATCCTGCTTTTCCGTTTCCCAGATCATCGATCTTCTGCAATCGGGATCATTTTCGCCTGTCATTCCTATTTCATCACCATAGTAAAGGACGGGAATACCGATGTAGGAAAATAAAAATCCAAAAAGTAATTTCACTTTTCTTTTATCTCCGTCGCATAGTGTCATTATTCTTGGCCTGTCATGACTATCGGGAAGATTATACATCGAATAATTTGCCCAGTCCAAATAGCTCGCACGTAAAACATATATTTTATCCGCAAATGTTCGGGCATTCATCTCGTTTTTTGCAAAGAAGGAAACTGAATAATCCCATAATCGATAATTCATCGCTCCGTCCAGGCATTCTCCTTTAAACCACGATGTACCCAAGTGGAGAATTTCACCAAGAACGAACGCATCGGGTTTAATTTTTTTTGATTCTTCTCTGATTTTTTTCACAAAAGTTGGTTCGAGATATTCTACTGTATCCAATCTCCAACCATCTATATCAGCTTCTTTTATCCAGTATTTGACCACATCTAGAAGATATTCCTGAACATGGGTATTTTGTAAGTTCCATTCAGGCATTTTACTGTATCCCGCAAAACATCTATAATTTGGTTCCGGTTTCTCTTTAATGGGCACATCATTAATCCAGAACCAATCCCAATATTCAGAATCGTTTCCCCTTGTTGAAGCATCAACAAAAAAAGGATGATCCAATCCGCAATGATTGAAGACACCATCAAGAATAATTTTCATTCCTCTTTCATGAATATCCTGAACGAGGTCTTTGAAAATTTTTTCGTCGCCAAACGCCGGGTCTATTTTGTAATAATTCTTCGTATCATATTTATGATTAGAACTCGCTTCAAAAATTGGTGTTAAATATATGCAATTTATTCCAATGTCCTGAAGATAATCCAGTTTCAATTTGATTCCCTCTAAATCACCACCAAAAAAATTATCACGTGTTGGCTCCGAATTCCAGCATACTGTGTTTTTTGGATCATTATTTTTATTTCCATTGAAAAATCTATCGGGAAATATTTGATAAATTATTGCATCTTTTGTCCAATTAGGTGTCTGTAATTTCATTAATTCCTCCTATTCTTTGATTGCGCCTCCGGTAAGACCGGAAAATATTAAATCCTGTAGCGAATAAAATATAACAATAACTATTATCGATCCTAAAACTCCCGCTGCAGCGAATGGCCCCCATCTGTCATCATAATGCTGCCCAACGAATAATCTTAACCCTACGGCTAGAGTGTACATTTTATCTCCCTTAAGCAGTGTACTCGCTATCATGTATTCTGAATATGTTCCTATGAATTGAATTATAAAGATCACAACTAATATTGGTCTTGCCAGGGGTAATATGATGGCTCGGAATGCTTTGAAAGAAGTTGCACCATCCACATACGCGGCTTCTTCCAAAGATTTGGGAATACTGTCAAAATAGCCTTTCATAAGCCAGGTATTCATTCCAATTGCACCGCCAAGATAAACGAGTATTAATCCGGCATGAGTGTTCAGACCGATAAAAGGGATTTTGTCGTTGAACCAGGTCATTATGAGAAAAATAGCGGTGATTCCAAGAGTCTGTGGAAACATTTGCACTAATAATATTGTCAATAATCCCATTCTCCTGCCCTTGAACCTGAATCTTGAGAAGGAATATGCGGCCAATGAACATAGAAAAACACTTATTCCGGCAGTTAAAAATGATATTTTTAATGTATTCCACACCCAGATTAAAAATGTATTATTTTCACCAACAATTAAGCTTTTATAATTTTCAAGAGTGGGATTTCCGGGAAATATTTGAGTCGTGTTGATAGAATTTGCCGGATTAAATGAAGTTCCTATTATGAATAAAATTGGAAATACGGCAAAAATTATCGCTATCCAAATTATTAAATTTCGCCAAATTTTGCTCCAGATTTTATTTTTATAATTCATCCGCCACCTCCTCAAGAACTTTGGTTCTTCTGAAGCTGAGTACGGAGATAGTAACGATTATCAAGAATATCACAACGGCTACTGCGGATGACAATCCCAATTCGTTTCCGGCCTTGCCTATAAACGCCAATTTATAAGCGTATGAAATTAATATATCCGTTGCACCCGATACATTTCCTATGCCGGTTATTGGATTTCCCTCTGTCAGAAGCCATATTACCGTGAAATTATTGAACGTTGTGGCGAAGGATCCTATTAGTAGAGGAGCAATCGAAATCATAATCAATGGGAAAGTGATCTTTCTGAATCTTTGAAATCCATTCGCCCCATCTATCCTTGCAGCCTCAAGAAGATTGCCGGGAACTGCCTGTAGAGCTCCAAGAGAAACTAGCATCATATAAGGAAACGTCAGCCAGACATTTGTTAATATCACTGAAAATCTTGCCCAGCCAGGGGAATTTAACCATGGTATGGTGATATTGAACATTGAATTTAATATTTTGTTGAAAAGACCGAAATCACTGTTATAAAATCCGTATCTCCATATTAAAAGTGAAATAAATGCGGGCATAGCATATGGAAGTATCAATAGAGAACGGTAAAATTTTCTCATTTTTATTTTTGGATCGTTCAATAACAGTGCCAATCCAAGTCCGATCACAAAGCTGAAAAAAACCGTCAGAACAGACCATTCAATCGTCCACAGGAAAACAGAAAAAAATGGCTTTCTGTACTTTTCGGTGGTCAGAAGCCTTATATAATTTTGAAATCCGATAACTTCAGTCCACCCGGGATCGAGCATTTCTCCGTCATCAGAGACGAATTGAGCGTTTTTTACCCTGTAAATCTTTTCTGTTTTATTGTCTATCAATATGTCCTTTTTCGAATCATATGTATATTGAGGTATATAATAGTAGAATTCTCTCAGTGTACCGAGTCTTAACCAGCCGTTTAAATAAGTTATTTTAAGATTTTGAAGTTCCTTTATATTTTTAAAGATCTCCTTCTGATCCAGCACATAAAAATTATCAATATTTCCGGGGAACCCGCTATCATCGTATGAGTGTTTTATTTCATTAAAATCTAAAACATTTCCTTCCATATCCACCAGAGTATCCTCATCATTTTCACTATGCAACAATAAGTATTTTAAGGATTCGGGAGTTCCATACGCTATATAATCGTACTTTTTCCCATTTTCCGGGAAGTATTCTCTATTCATGAAATTTTTTATCGCCTGGTCTTTTGAAACAATGTGTCCCGTGGAGTAATTTGTGAAAGAGATATATACATTGTATCCAATTGGAACGACGACCATGGCAATCATAAAAGTCAAACCGGGTAATAAATATCTTAAAGGATAACTCTTTTTGGAAAAGCCCAGCCAGTTTAGAAGAATCGTGACAACAAAAATTATTGAAGAGATTATGATGTCGTCGTTTAAAATAAACATGATACAAAAGAATAAGACTAAGGCATCAACCATTGCAAATATTGATATTTTTAAAATGTATTTTCTGAACTTTTTTTCCATTTGATTTTCCTGATAAATACCCCGGGATATTATATCCCGGGATAAAAGTTATTTATTCGTTTCCCTTCATTATCTCTTCCAGTTTCATATCCGCTTCTTCCAGTGCTTCATACGGTTCCATCGTCTGATTTCCAATCATCGTCATCGCTTCGGCCCATATATTCCAGACAAGACTCATTTCGGGTACATTGGGCTGAGAAATTCCATTTGAAATAGACTCCGCAAAGGCATTCATTACAGGATCATCTTTAACAAGTTCAAATGTTGGTAAATATGCAGGGGGTCTGGGATCCATTTCGAATATTTTCATCATCACCTCGTTGGTGATATAATGATTAAGTAGAAAATCTTGTATTATTGCTTTGTTGGGGGAGTAAGCGTTAACCATAAGTCCCGAAACACCGACGAAAGGTTTCGGCTTTTGACCACAGATATCTGGTATAGGTGCAACACCTACGTTTACTCCACCTTTTTCTGCTATTGGAACGCTCCACGGTCCTGTTATTACCATTCCAAGGTGTCCTTCGCTCAGAAGTCCTGTCATCGTTTCCCATGGAACTTCTTCAGGCATTAATCCATCTTCAATCAGCCAGTCAATTAATTCGGCTCCAAGTATCATTCCAACGGAATCCAGACCAATGTCATTCAAATTGAACGAACCGTCGGGATTTTTTCCAAAAACATAGCCTCCCAGTGCAGAGAGTATCGGGAAACAGTTATATGGATATGGGTATTCGACCAAAAATCCATACTGTGGGATAGAAGTGTCGGTGAGCTCTTTGGCGATGTTAACTAATTCTCTCCATGTTTGTGGAGGTTCAGGGACCAGATCTTTATTATAGAGAAGCGCAACACCCTCCCTGGAGTAAGGAACACCATATAGTTTCCCGCCGTATGACATTGCATCAATTGTTACCGGATCGAATTGCTCAATGATATCTTCAGGAAGATCTATAGGGGCTATACTTCCGTTGAGTACGAGTCTGCCAACCCAATCATGTGCACCTACGACAAAATCCGGTCCTTCGCCTGCAGGTGATGCCGTTACTATCTGTTCGGTGATATCATCCATGGTCATTTCAAAGACGTCGACTTCAATTCCTGTTTCTTCGGTATAAGAGGAGGCAATTTCTTTAAAAATGGGTGCACGCGTATCATCTGCCCATATTATCAGTTTGCCCTCCTCTGTTGCTAAAAGAATTGCCGGTACCAAGAATAAAATAAGTGTTACCAGTAAAATGATTCTTTTCAAAATATTCCCTCCTTTTATTTTCCCCAATTGGGAATTTATGCCGTATTTCGAGTTATTAATTCCGGTTTCAATTGAATCTTTCTGGGTTTATCATTAAAACCTTTTAATCTTTCCAGGAGAAAATTTATTCCATACTCTCCCATTTTTTCTATTGGTTGCTTTACGGTCGTTATAGACCAATCCTGTGCTATGCTTTGATCATCATAACCAATTATTCTCACATCGTTGCCAACCTCAAGTCCTTCATTTTGGGCCTCTTTTATTACTCCAAAAGCGTACAGATCTGTCATGGCAAATATATTGTATGGCGGAGAGGACTTTGAAAAAATGTTTTTTGCTGCCAGAGAACCTGCACTCCAGCTGTAATCGAAAATCTGAATATTTTCGTCGGGAAGAATTATATTTTTCTCCCTCAGAGCTGTTCTGAATCCTTTCAATCTCGAATGAAAAACCGGAGAATATGCCGTGTCAATTGTTTCATTCATCATTATCACAAAAATATCGCCGTCATATGTGGAAAGTTTTTTGCCGGCTATATACCCTCCGTAAATATTATCTATAAAGACTGAATCATATAATGGTGAATAACTGTCCACAAGAACGACCGCTCTCTCGGTGGGGATTTTTCCAGGCATGTACAATTTTTCTATATCCATTGAGCAAAATATTATTCCTTCCACATCCGTAGCGGGAATATCAAATTTTGTTATTTTGGAAAGCCATTCGCTTTTTAATAATGGAAATAAAATTGGAGTATACCATTGTTGGCGTAGCTTTTTTTCCATACTCTTAATGAGTCTCTCATAAAATTCTGTTCCAATCATAGGGATAACTATTCCAACTGA
>JASGMR010000106.1 GCA_030156385.1 Kosmotogales bacterium | reverse complement strand
ATCGATGGCAGACCAATACATATTAAACACCCCCCATTTTTTGATTATACTTTAAAAGTCATAATTTATCTTTATACGAATATTACACGAAAATCATCCTCCGTTATTCAAACGGTTCATTCGAAGTAATCCAGCGATTCATGGTGGTTTCGGATATTGTTTTCAAACTGTAAAAAATTTGTGATGGTCACGGCAACAAAATTTTTCACCCCCCCATAAAAGAAGACTGTCGGTTTTTAATACGGATTCGTGATGAAAATAATATATAATGAATACGGTTGTGTTTTCTTATAATTTTAATTTTGTGGAGGGTTTAAATTGAGCGAAGAATCGATTCCAGAAAACGATTCGGTTCAAATATTCTATTTCTCAGGAACCGGGAATTCTCTGAGAATTGCCGAGCTTTTATCGGAAAAACTTGATGGGGAGATCATTTCAATACCTTCCCTGAAAGATCAAAAGAAAGTGATCCCGCGTTCGGGCTCCTTTGGAATCGTTTTTCCCGTTTATTATGCCGATTTACCTGTTATAGTGAAGAGATTTGCAAATAAGCTGGAAGGCATCGGTGATAAATATATCTTCGCTGTTGCAACATATGGAGGCGATACGGGAAAATCGTTGAAGACTCTTTCGGAGATAATTAAATCAAGGGGGGGTAAATTATCCGGAATGTACGAGGTTCATATGCCTCAGAATGGTTTCAAAAAACCGGTGGAAAATATAGATAAAATCATCAGAAACGCGAACATGAGGATGGACATCGTGAGTGAAAAGATAAAAAGTGAATACTCCGGTAGATTTATCGGCTATAAAATTAAAAGCGTTTTGCTGATTCCACTTTATTTTTTGCTGGGGAGCCTTACTAAAAAAGGAATTGCGGAACTCTCAGGTTCCGATAAGAATATGGATATCGATGAGCTCATCGGAATGGCTGATAAAAGTTTCACGGTGAATGAAAAGTGTAACTATTGCGGACTGTGTGAGAGAATCTGTCCGGCGAACAATATTAAGTTGGAAAAGGACGGGCCTGTCTGGCTTCATAAGTGTGAGAACTGCCTCGCCTGCTATAATTTCTGTCCTCAGATGGCCATTGAAACGAAGATCGCGAACAAAGGCTACCGTTATAAATATCCGGGAATAAAAATCGATAAAATGCTTTGATTTTTTTAACGGATTACTGTACGGATCATTCGCAAATCCTATCTCAACCCTTTTCGTGCCACAAAGAATTTTTACAAAGAGAAATTGACAGATTCCCTCAAAGGTTATGTTCCGTCATATGTCTAATTAACGCCTCTCAAATCCCGTACGGTATTTTTAAAAATTACCCTAAACCTGGTCACTAAAATAACTTATCAGGCATATCACTTACAAGGAAAGTGAGTCTTATCACTTTTCGTGCGCGAGTATTTCGTACAGCTTTTTGTAATCATCGATGTGTATATCCGGTATAGCTGAGATCTTTTTGCCCAGTTCATCGAAGTAACAGGTCTTTATTCCTGCTCCCTTTGCAGCTAGAATATCGAGTTCCCTGTCACCTATTCCAAGGACCTCATCCTTATTGAATCCGTATTTTTCCACCACGTAATCGAAGGCGTGAGAATCCGGTTTTTTTCTGAAATTGTCATCTGCGGTAACTATTTCATAAAATAAATCCGTCATTTTATAATAATCGAGAATTTCATAAGTCGTTTCTTTGCCCCTGTGAGTAATTATGATATTCTTTCCACCTCTCGAGTTGATCAATTCACACACGTCGACAACATGAGCGTAAGGCGACATATGTTCAGGATTGTTCGGCATCGAAATGAATTCTTCGTAGAGCTTATCACCCAGATCGAATTTTTCCGAAAAATAATCAAAGGCGTTTCTCATAGTTGTTTTAGCCTGTCTGAGTATTTCCTCTTCATCGGCATCGTGTCCAAGGTTGTTCAAAGCCTTCTTTATTTTCTTCACCATGGCCGGATACGTGTTACATAATGTTCCGTCAAAGTCCCATATCAGATGTTTTATCATTTAAACTCCTCCGTAGTTTGTTCACATAAAATGATAACTCCCGTATTTTTTTCTCCAGATAATCCCCATTTTTCAGGATTAATTCATCTATGTCCTTCTCCTTCGACAGGTCAAACCATTTTATAGCTGTTATTTTATAGAATACACCGTCCGGATCTTCCGGCTCATCTCCCGGGAAAGGTTCCCCGCCGCGATAATGTGCCAGGAACATTTTAACATATGGATAGGTGTCTCTCGGGGGTGTACTGTATTCATTGAAATATTCGATTCTCTCCACTTCCAGGTCCGTTTCTTCTTTCAATTCCCTCATGGCCGTCTGAAGATCGGTCTCACCGATTTCTCTTCCTCCTCCCGGAAGCAGCCAGTAGGATTTATCCGGGTTCTTATGCGTCTGTTCTATGAAAAGAACTTCGCTGCCTTTCAAAACCGCAATTTCTATTCTGTATGCCCTCTTTATAACTCTTTCACATGCACCGTTCAGAATTTCTTTCTGTTTCCCGGTGAAGAACCTCTTCCCTTCTTCTATGAAATAAAGAAGGAGCTTTTCGAGACAATCGGTCAGTGAATCCGCCTCGAGTCGGGGAATACACTCTTTGAATCTGTTAAAATCCGCCCCATCCATGAAAGTTTCAAGTAATCGCGGCGAGTAGATGTGTTCCATCCTGCTGTATTCAAGTGAGATCAATCTGGCGCAGTTGTGAAGATTCTGAAAATGAAGCGTGTAGGATCTGAATAGATCCTTTCTCTGTAAAATATTCCATTCGAAAATTATCCCGTCCGCGAATTCTTTAACAGTTTCATCTATCGTCTTCTTTCTGTCCTCAACGATTCCCGTCTCTGCAATTTCAATTATCGATTCTCCCAGTTCACCTCTCTTGTCTATCAAAAGTGTTCTGCCGGCATTTTTTATAAAAACCTTCCCTTTCCATCCATCGATCTCATTTTTTGCCCCGGAATAGGGCAGAAAATGAAATTCTCCCCTCGTTCCGTATTTGAAGACAACTTCCATGACTCCATGAGAATTTATATATGAAAACTGCACCGGAAAGGCTGATTCAAGCCATTTTTCCGAATTAAAATTTTTGAAATAATCATCGTCGATGAAAACATAGAGATCTATATCCGAGAACTTGTCAAAATCATCTCTCGTGTATGATCCGTAAGAAATCACGGATATTATTCTCTCATCGTTTTCGGAAACCTGAAGAAGTTTTTGAAGTATATAAAGATTGCCCACCATAAAGCCACGTCCGTTTCAAAGATTTTCTCCCGCCGGTGATACCTGTCTTATTCATTATAATATAACTCTGCCGAAAATTATTTTTTATCTGTTTTTTTCACTCCAACCGAGATGTTGGCCGTGGCAACGATCCTGTCGCCAACCCTTGCCGAGCAACTCAAAAAAACCACACCCATTTTTTCTCTTTCCTTTTGAACAAAGTACTCGAGCCTGTCGCCGGGCCTCACTTCCGATTTGAATTTCGCATTTTTTATACCGAGAAAAAGTGGCGTTTCATCATTGCCGCTTAAGAGCATGAGGCCGGCTGTTTGTGCAAATCCCTCTATGATGTATACTCCGGGATATATCTTGTAATCCGGAAAGTGTCCCTGAAAAACCGGGTCCTCTTCCTTTATATCTCTGTATGCGATTATCAGATTGTCCTCTTCGTCCACTATTCCATCCACAAGAAGAATAGGAGACCTGTGAGGGAGTATTTTCATGATGTAATCTTTATCCTTCAAATTTTTTCACCTCCGAGCCTTTTATGAAATCTCATGCCAGGATGTTTTGAATATAAACAGTACGATTTTAGAAATTAAAAAGTGGTAACAGTCTTATTTTCATACATATTTGAAGAAAAATCAAGTGGTATGCGGTTGCACCTGTTTCTACAGGGAGGTGAATCTGTGATGAGAATAGCTGGTACAGGTTCATATTTACCAGAGAAGGTAGTTAATAACGAGGAACTCCGAAGGACGTTAGGTTTAGATAAAGGCTGGATAGAAAGACGAACCGGTATTTTGGAAAGAAGGTACGTCGAAAATGAAGATATTTTGTATATTGCGGTTGAGGCAGCCAGAAGAGCTATGGAGGATTATGATGGAAAACCGGAATTAATTCTTGTTCACACTTCATCACCGGAGAGCAGTTTTCCTTCAATTGCTTCAAAACTGGCTGAAAAATTGGGATTGACTCCCGTTCTTGCCTACGACATCGTCTCCGGGTGCACCGGATTTAATCAGACTCTCATATCCGCCATAGCCATCATGGAGAAATTCAATCTGAAGTCTTCGATGCTGGTTTCGGCGGAAATATTGAGTAAAAAACTGGATTACTCAGACAAAGATACTTCTATACTTTTCGGTGACGGTGCGGGTGCACTGATTCTGGAAAGTAAAGGCAGATACGGAAATTTTATAATAAGCAAGGATTTCGGAACCGATGTCAGGTTGTGTGAATCCCTGAAACTTGGAATCGATCTGAACAGCAAAATTGAAATGAATGGAAGTGAAGTTTTCAGATTTGCGGTCAGGAATTCGATTGAATCCATAAAGAACATCGTTGAAAAAATTGGAATGAGTATCCAGGATATAGATAAATTCATTCCACACCAATCAAATGCCAGGATTCTCAAAGCGGTTATAAGGGAGCTGAACATTCCCGAAGAAAAAATCGTATCGAATATTTCCCTGATCGGGAATACAGGATCTTCATCGATTCCGATAGCGATGGATGAGGCGCGTAGAAACGGAAAACTGGAAAACAATCAGAAAGTCCTTCTCACGAGTTATGGGGCGGGTCTGAGCTGGAACAGTCTTCTGTTGAACTGGAGAATGGATGAGGAGGAAAAAAGTTGCGTATTGGAAACCGTGTTTCAGAATTACTAGGGATTGAATATCCCATTTTTCAGGGCGGAATGGCCTGGGTTGCCACCGCGAATCTTGCCGCCGCAGTTTCAGATGCCGGGGGCTTGGGGATAATAGCGGCAGGAAATCTCAATCCTGAGAAATTATCTTCGGAAATCGATAAACTCAGATCACTCACCGATAAACCCTTTGGAGTGAATCTGATGCTTCTCTCCCCTCAAATAGAAGGATTATTCGAGGTGGTGATTGAAAAAAAAGTGCCCGTGGTTTCCACGGGGGCCGGAAATCCTGCCAAATATATGGAGAGCTTCAAGAAAATCGGAACGATCGTTATTCCTGTTGTTGCCTCCGCAACACAGGCGATTAGAATGGAGAAAATAGGAGCCGATGCCGTTGTAGCCGAAGGAATGGAAGCCGGCGGACACATCGGAAAACTCACAACCATGGTTTTGATACCGGAAGTCGTTGACAGCGTTTCCATTCCTGTGATAGCTGCTGGAGGAATCGCAGATGGAAGGGGAGTTGCAGCGGTCCTTTGTCTGGGAGCGGAGGGAGTTCAACTGGGTACAAGATTCATCTGCAGTCCCGAAAGCGAGGCTCATGAAAATTTCAAAATAAAATTGTTGAAATCGAGAAGTCTGGATGCCGTTGTAACCGGAAATTCGACGGGGCATCCCGTACGGTCTTTGAGAAACACCTTAACGAAGGAAATAATTTCCCTTGAGAAAAAGGGAGCTGGATTCGAAGAAATAGAAACGGTGGCTCTCGGCGGATTGAGAAAAGCGGTGATAGAGGGGGACATGAAAATGGGTTCCGTCATGGCGGGGCAATCCGTTGGACTGGTAAAGAAAATACTGCCCGTGGAAGAAATTATCAGGGAAGTGTTTGAAGATGCCAAAAATACTATAAAAAAATTAGAGGAAGGTGAAATAGATGAATAGTTTTATATTCCCCGGACAGGGGAGTCAGTACGTTGGAATGTTGGATCAGTTGAGAAATTTCTCGATTGCTGAAAAATATATCGAAAAGGCGAAAAATATACTCGGAGAAGAATTCATAGATGTTATAGACAACGGCCCCGAGGAAATGCTAACTCTCACAGAAAACGCGCAGCCGGCAATATTTTTACAGAGCGTCATCTCTGCCGAAATACTCAAAGAGATGAGTATACTGCCGGAAATAGTCGCGGGATTCAGTCTCGGAGAGTTCAGCGCACTCCATTTTGCAGGGGTGATGTCTTTCGAAGATACTTTAAAGCTTGTAAGATTGCGAGGAATCGAAATGCAGAAATCGATCGAGCCCGGAAAGGGAACCATGGCAGCGATAATAGGTCTGCAGGCATCAGATGTCGAGAAGATATGTTCGGAAGAATCCGGTTGTGGTGACGTTATTGTGGCCAATTATAACTGCCCCGGTCAGGTAACGATCTCCGGTATTAAAGAAGCGGTGGATTTCGTTATGAAAAAGAGTCTTGAAATCGGAGCAAAAAAGGCCGTACAGTTGAAGGTCAGCGCTCCCTTCCATACAAAATACATGAGAGGGGCGTCGGAAAAGCTGAGAGAGTTTCTGGAAAATGTGGAGATCGCATTACCGAAAGTTCCCGTTGTGTCCAATGTGACTGCGGAGCCGTATCCACTCGATGTTGAGGGAATAAGAGAATACATAGTGATTCAGGCGGTCTCACCCGTCAGGTGGGAACAGAGCATGAAAAATATCATTGAACTGGGAATTGAAGATTTCTATGAAGTGGGCCCGGGAAAAGTTTTGACGGGTATGATGAAAAGGATAGACAGAAAGAGAAAATGCGAATTCACACACAATATTCTGAATTCGATAGTTGAGGAGTCTCTTATTAATGCATAAACTCGCAGTGGTAACGGGTGGATCCGGCGGAATAGGCGAAGCGATTGTGAGAAAGCTCGCAAAGAATGGTTACAGAGTCGTATTCACTTATAGAAGCAATAAAATGAAAGCAGAAAAAATACAGAATGAACTGGGAAATTCTTTTGTATTCCCTCTCTATTGTGATTTGAGCGACTACGAATGTGTCGAAGAATTCTACGACGACGTTATAGAAGTTCATGGAATTCCGGATGTTCTGGTCAATAATGCGGGACTGACCGACGATTCCCTCATTCTCAGGATGGAAATGGAAAAATGGAAGAGGGTCATCGATGTGAATTTAAACGGTACCTTCTTTGTAACAAAAAAATTCATAAAAGATATGATGAGAAGAAAAGGGGGAAAGATAATTTTCATATCGTCTATTTCAGGAATTCACGGAAATCCGGGCCAGGCGAACTATGCAGCTTCCAAAGCTGCAATAATAGGGCTCTCAAAAACGATAGCCAGAGAGTATGCTGCCAAGAACATAAGGAGCAATGTTATCGCACCGGGATTGATAGAAACTGATATGTCAAAAAAAGTCAAA
>JASGMR010000105.1 GCA_030156385.1 Kosmotogales bacterium | reverse complement strand
ATTGAAAGACTCACCGGAGTGACTCAGGTGATTTCCGATCAGGGCTTTATAGCGGACAGTGAAATAGTTGAATTTGAAATTATAAAGGCCAGCGAATTCATTTCCAACACTCTTGAGATTGAAGAGGGCTCTGAGACAGTACTTCTGAAAACTTTGAAAAAAGCTTCAAATGAACCTATTGCAATTTGTATAGATTATATTCCAAAAGTTTTTTTGGGAGAAACCATCGATCCGAAGTTATTGTATAAATCGGTTTTTTCCGGATTACAGGAGCATTACAATATAAATATAAAGTTTGCAGAATGTAATTTGATACCTGTTTTATCTAATGAAGAAACATCGGGATTGCTGAAACTGAACATAAATTCCCCCTTGATTAAACTGAATCAAATTCATTATGATTATGAAAACAGAAAGGTTATTTTTTCAAAAAGTTATTTTCCGGAAAAGATGGTTTTTAAATTAATCAGAAAAAGGTATTAAATTCTTGAAAAACAGGGAGGAGGTTCCAAATGAAAAAAATTGCTTTATTTCTTTTGGTAGTTTTTTTTGCAGTTATCGGTTTTGCTAAGACCAATCTTGAAGTGTTGTGGATGGGATGGCCAACCGACAAGGTTATGACTTTAGTAAATGAATTTCAGGCGGCGAATCCGGACATAAGTGTAGATGTTCAGCTCGTTCCGTACACTCAGTTATTTCAGACAATAGAAGTAAGATTGTCCGGAAACAGTTCCACACCAGATGTTTTTATAGTTGATGGTCCACTCAATCCTTCATATGCCATCAGAGGAAATTTGTTGGCTTTGGACGAATATTTCAGTGAAGAAGAGCTCGAACCGTTTTTTGATTCTTCGATAGAAACGGCAACTTTCGATGGAAAGCTCTATTCCATTCCTTATACCACTTCTTCGGTTGGATTGTACTTTAACAAGGAGATTTTTGATGAATATGGTATTCCATATCCCCCGGAAACTCCCGGCGAAAGGCTGACATGGGAAGAAGTTGCGGAGATAGCTAAAAAATTGACAATCGATGAAAATGGAGACGGAACTCCTGATGTATGGGGATTGATCATCGAACAGATAGACAGACCATATCAGTTGCTTCCGCTCGTTCAGTCTCTAGGTGGCGAGGTAATTTCACCTGACGGTTTATCGACAGCGGGTTACCTGACTTCTGAAGAATTTCTGAAAGCGGCAGATTTTTACTGGAATCTGTTCAACGGCTGGAAAGTTAGCCCACAGGGTTTGAACAACTCATCGATCTCGAGAGAATATTTCGGTAACGGCAAGGCTGCTATGATGCTCGGTGCTGATTGGAATATAAACAGGCTGGCAGAATTTGAAGATCTCGAATACGGATTGTCACCACATCCTTATTTCGAAGGTGGGATAGCTGTTACGCCTACGGGAAGCTGGCACGTTGGTATAAACGCAAACACGAAAAATGTAGCTGCTTCCGTTGATTTTGTAAAATTCCTCACTTCCAAGGAAGCTCTGGCGGAGTGGAACCAGTTATTCGGTCACTTACCGGCAAGACAGGATTCGTATGATCTTCTGGAAGAAGAATTCAGCAAGCCGGAATGGCAGATATTGCTTTATGAAATGGATCACACTGCCATGGCAAGACCTGTAACACCTGGATTTTTACAGTACGAATTGATTTTGAGAGAGACATTCAATTCAATACATTACGGTTCCGATCCGGAACAGTCACTCAAGGATGCGGAAACCAGAATCGACAGAGAACTTAGAAAATTTAAATAATATTTTTATCGGAGCATAGAAGTGAATGTTTCTATGCTCCATCTTTAGAGGTGAAGTAGTGTTTAGAGATAAAAGAGCAGCCTGGCTTTTTATAGCCCCTGCATTAGCATTTTTATTATTGTTTAAAATTGGTCCAATCTGTGTGTCTTTCGTGGAAAGTTTTATGATGACCAGTTATAGCGGTGCAAAAAGTTTTGTGGGATTTGAGAATTATATTTATCTTTTCAAGCATGATCCGGTTTTCTGGAACTCATTCAAAACAACTCTCATATATTCCGTTGTTTTGAATCCGTTGATCGTGTTCATCGCACTCGTTTTGGCCCTTTTGCTTAACGGAAGCCAGAAGTTCGTCAAGTTTTTCAGAACTTTATTTTTTCTGCCCACGGCAATATCCTTTGTTGTGGTAGCCGTAATCTGGGGAGTGGTTATGGACCCGTATTACGGACTTGCTAATAGTTTTTTAAAAATGATCGGTGTGGGTGCCCAACCCTTTATGAATTCTACGAGTCAGGCGTTGCTCTGCATAATATTCATAAGTATCTGGAGAAGTTCAGGATACTGGATGATGTACTTTTTGGCAGGTTTGCAGAACATCCCCGAATCTCTTTACGAGGCGGCTACCATAGATGGTGCCAATAATTTTCAAAAAACTATGAAGATCACAATACCTCTTTTGAGCAGAACGATGTCCTTTGTACTGGTCGCAAATACTGCGTTCAATTTTCTGACCTTTGCACCGGTTTATATTCTGACGCAGGGAGGACCGAACGGATCCACCAATCTCCTGATGTATGAATCTTATAAGAGTGCCTTTGTGAATCTGGACATGGGTAGAGCCACGGCAATTTCGTCCATATTGCTTCTGATGATTTTCGTCTTCACCATCTTCGAACTGAGAATCACCAAAGCAAATTTTGAATATTAGTGGGTTATTGATTATGAAGAAGAAGAATAAAATCAGTAAAAAGACCATAATTATCTTTATCGTACTGGCCATAATCGGATTGATATATTTTATTCCACTTGAGTGGGTAACCGCATCATCTCTGCGACCCTCGGGATCTTTATATGAGTACACCGAACCCCTCAACATGGAGACCTTTATTCCGGTTAATATAACTTTTGAAAACTATGTGAACATTTTTACTCAACAACACTTTGGAAGAGCGTTGATGAACAGTTTGATAGTCGCATGCAGTACCGTGCTTCTAACTCTTTTAGTGAGTTCCATGGCAGGATTTGCGCTGGCTAAATTCGATTTTCCCGGAAAGAAAATCGTTTTTGCCATAGTTCTTATCACATTCATGGTTCCCTTTGAATCTATCGTAATACCGCTGTATTTGACCGTCAGTGCACTGGGGTTTATCAACACGTATGCCGCCCTTATTCTGCCTGGTGTGGCCAATGGGTTGGCTATATTTCTTTTCAATCAGTTCTTTTCGGAGATTCCGACTGAAATACTGGAAGCTGCAAGAATAGATGGGGCTTCATGGTTCAGAATCTACAGAAAAATAGTCATCCCCCTGAGTGTTCCCGCAATTATAACGGTTATTGTAATGGTATTCATGTTTCAGTGGAATTCCCTGTTCTGGCCACTCGTTGCTACACATTCAACGAGACTCGAAGTCGTTCAGGTTGCCATTTCAGCCAACAGAATGACCGAAGCAACACACTGGGCAAATCTTTTCAGTTCCGCGGTTGCAGGAAGTATTCCTCCGATGGTACTCTTCTTCTTTTTACAGAAGTATTTCGTGAGAGGAATCAGTGGTACCGGACTGAAATCATAAGGAGATAAGAATGTCTGATTTACCTGAATCTAAAATAACGAAGGACCATTTGAAAATAGAAAGAGATAAACTTCCGGAACTGGTATTGCTCCCCGGAGCACCGGAAAGGGTTTATGAAATTTGCCGCTATCTGGAAAAATCGGAAATAGTGGGAAAGAACAGAGAGTTCACCACCGCTGTGGGAAAGTATAAAGATGTTGAATTAACAGTGTGTTCCACGGGAATCGGCGGAACCTCAGCGGAGATAGCCCTTGTGGAACTGAAAAAGAGAGGAATTAAAAAGGCGATCAGAATAGGAACGTCGGGAGGTATCCAGGATGATATGGCACCCGGTGACCTCGTTATCCTGTCTGCGTGTGCCAAATATTCGGGAGCCTGTGATTCACTGGTTCCGGTTAATTTCCCCGCAGTTTCGGATTATGAAATGATAATGGCTCTGATAGAAGGGTGTGAAACGGTAAAAGCCACATATCATGTTGGAATCGGAGCCACGGTGGACAGTTTCTATGGATCGAAAATTTCTTTGCTTGACAGCAAGTTAAAAACAACACCCCTGTACGAAAGGCTGCCGGTTTTCAGGCAGCTGAACGTTCTCCTGCTGGATATGGAATCCGCTCCTCTGTTCACTCTTGGGAGCATACTGAATGTGAAAGTGGGTTCCATATGTACGATAGGAGGAAATCTGTACAAAAAATATGAGCAAAAAGAAGTATCGAACGAAAAGGCGATTCTCGCGGCTTTAGACGCTGCTCTGCACCTGAGTCAATGGGATTTGCTGGCAGAAAGATACAAAGTGGGATTTAAACCATCCTTATTGGGAATAAAATGAGGTGAATAAATGAAAAAAAGATTGTCGAATAAAAACGCAGTAATATTTGGAGGAGCGGGAAGAATAGGAAAGATGACTACACTGGCTTATCTTGAAAATGGAGCCAATGTATTCATTATCGATAACAACGAAAAAAGAATCGAAGAACTCATCGATGAAATTCCATCTGAGTATAGAAATAATTTCTTTTATTATTGTAAGAGTGTCAACTTCATCGGTGATGCAAAGGAAATAACCGAGACCGTGCTGAAAAGTTTCAAAAAAATAGATATTTTAGTGAACTGTCCCGCATATATTTATAGGAAGGAGTTTATAAACCACCCCGTTGTTGAATTGGATGATTCCTGGAACATCAATGTAAGAATAGTTTTCCTGGTCAGTCAGTTCGTAGCGAAGAACATGATCGCTAATAATGGAGGTAAGATAATCAACATAGCGTCAGTCGGAGGAACGAAACCCCAGAAATATCATGTGAGCCATTGTGCCGTAAAGGCAGCGGTTATAGCTATGTCAAGAGTTATGGCGCTCGAACTTGCAGAGAACAATATACAGGTTAATGTCGTTGCGCCGGGCCCTACGGAAACGATTCCCTTCAGTTCTGATTATTACGAGAAAAATCCCCAGGCGCTGAAGGAGATAGAAAATAAAACTCCAATGAGCAGGATCGGGAATGTCAACGATCATAAGGGTCTGATGGTGTTTCTCGCTTCGGATGAATCGAACTGGATAACTGGTCAAGTAATTTTATCTGATGGTGGTTTAGGATTGAATTGAAAAAATTTCTCATAAAATATATTTTAATATTCATAGGATTTCTATTCGTATCTTCCGGATTGGCATTCATATTGAGAAGCCAGTTGGGAATGGGACCATGGGGGGCCCTGGAGGTTGCCCTCTCATCCATAACCGGTCTTTCCGTTGGACGGTTGGCCCAGATAATAAGCCTCTGTCTGATAGTAGTCGCATGGTTTATGGGTATAAAACCATCTCTGACAACTATCCTGAACATGATTTTTATAGGACAGTTCCTGGATATGTTTTTGTTAATTATCCCGGTCAGTAATGGGTTGTTTTTCAATATACTGTTCTTTGTAATCGGTACCCTGATATACGCTTTCGGAATAAGTATGTATATGAAAAATGCAAAAAACGATGGTCCGGGTCCAAGGGAAAGCTTTATGCTGGCGTTGTCCAGTAAATTGAAAATAAGTCTCAGAGTGGCGAGGATAATAATCGATATAAGCGTTTTGGTATCCGCGTTCGTTTTGAAAGGGCCGATAGGATTCGGAACGATAATATTCGCCTTTTCCGCGGGTCCTCTTATACAGTTTTTCCTGAAAATAAGCGGATATAAAGTCAGTCAGAATTCAAAAAAAAATGAACAGGTAATCGAAGAAACGTCCGACTGATCTCTTTTCAAACAATAAAACATGAACTGAATGAAGTATATAAAATGAAAATATCGGCTTCTCCCGGAAGGGAATGACCGATATTTTTCTATAATATTTTATATGGTCCGAATATGTTCCATCTGTTTACCCCTCTAAACCGTTGCCGGGATCATCAGGCTATCCAGATGAAATATAACGCCAGTCCGATTACCACCCAGCCGCTTATCAGTTCAATTTTACTCTGATATTTTGTGATCGCCTTTATATTTTTTAAAAATCCAGTGAATGTTCCGATCATCAGAAGTGGCAGGCTCCTCCCGAGAGCGTAGAAAAACATCAGCAATACGCCATAGAAAACACTTCCCTTTGAAGCCGAAAAGGCCAGAATAGAAAGTGTTATTGGCATTGTACAGGGGGAAGAAGAAATTCCAAAGGGTATTCCGATCAAATATGCGGTTAAAAAGCCGTTCCTTTTATTCGGAAATTTATTTGAAAAGGGAAGATTAATATTGAAATCAAAAATCTTCAGCAACCAGAGTCCCATTATTAAAAGAATTACGGAAATTATATAGTTCAATACGGCGGTATCGTTCAGCAGTTTTCCAAATATGCCGGAAAATACCCCCAGAACGGTCAACGTAGTGATTATTCCCAGAACGAAAAACAATGAAATCATGAATCCGCTTTTTTTAGAATAATCCTTTTTTCCGCTCACATAAGCGACGACGAAGGCGGCCGTGGGCAATGTACACGGACTGAGTCCTGCGATAATACCCGTTGAAAATATCAGTATTACGGTGATTAATAAATTGGAACCCGTCGTGAAATCAATCATTTTCAATACCATCCAGTCTTTTTCTCAGTGTTTCTTCGTCAAAATTCATTTCTTCCTCCAGATAAATCAATTCCCCGCTTGAGTCTCTGATTAATATCGACGGAAACTGAAACATGATATATTCTATTGAAATATCTTCCAGAAAGTCTTTGCTCTGGGCATTCAGCATCTTTGTATTCACAAAAAGAGTTTCATAATCGTTGTCGTAGTCCTTGAGAAGTCTCAGAACCCTCAGATTATAATCTTCGAATAATTCATGAGTTTCGTCGCAGCACCACACGTCATATGAGAAAACTATAATTGAAGGTTTTGGCGACTCATTTATTTTCGCATACAGTTTCTCAAGATTTTCTATTTCGGGTCCCGTTGGAACCTGTGTGATATCGTCCTTGAAAGTTGTCTTTAAAATAAACGTTACCGAAACTAAAAGAGTTACTATCAGTAAAGTTATGAATTTTTTGTTTTTCAAATCCGCCTCCATAATTGTTATGTTGTACAATTACTCATATAATAACATCGTGCGTGAGAATAAAGCATTGAGATCAGATTAAAATAATGGTATTGTTGCACAACCATGCAATATATGATAATATATTGATGTTAAAGAGGAGGAACCCATGGAAAAAATGATAAAAATTTTCAAAGCATTGTCGTGTGAATGGAGAATAGAAATACTGAAGAGAGTGAATGAAAAATGTATCTGTATGTGTGAGCTGGATAAGGAGTTCGATATTGACAAAACAACTATCTCCCGTCATATAAAAGCTTTGAAGGATGCGGGACTCATCGTCATCGAAAGGGATGGCGTCAGAAAGAATCTGAAG
>JASGMR010000104.1 GCA_030156385.1 Kosmotogales bacterium | reverse complement strand
GATATCCCGTATGTATAGAATCCAGGATCATGCATAACGGTAAACCCTTTCCAACCCTTTACTGGTTGACCTGTCCGTTTTTATCTAAAAGAGTCGGAAGGCTTGAGGAAAAAGGGAACATAAGGTTGTTTGAAATGAAACTGAAGACGGATAAAGCGTTAAGAGATATGTACGATGAGGCACATAAAAAAACAGTTGATATAAAGAAAGAAATGTTGAAGCGTTATGAAAATCTTCAGGATTGGCAGATAGAAAGTATAGTTTCCAGGGGAATAGGAGGAATCAGAAACCGGGGAACAGTTAAATGTCTGCATCTTCAATTGGCGAATTATCTTGGAGGTGTGGAGAACCCGATAGGAAAAATGGTTTATGAACTCATAGTTGAACACGAGTGTCCTGAGAATGAGATAATATGTTCCGGGGTGAAATAATGTTTGATTTCAATTCGGTTATAGAGGGAAGAGCAATTTGAACGACAAACTTCTGGATAAGATAAAACTTTTACCCGACTTGCCGGGTATTTATATTTTTAAAAATGAAAAAGATGAAATAATCTATGTGGGAAAAGCTATAAAACTCAAGAAAAGGGTGTATTCATATTTCAGGGTCTCCAATCAGAATAAATATGAAAAAGTCCGGAGGATAGCCGAAGAAACCCAGAACATGGATTTTATAGTTGTTCAAAATGAAAACGAAGCTCTGGTGCTGGAAGCAAATCTGATCTATGAGAACAAACCCGTTTACAATATAATGATGAAAGACACCAGGCGATATCCATACATAAGAATCACAGACGAAAAATTCCCTCGAATTGATATAACCAGAAACAGAGGCGAATCCGGGATATATTTTGGCCCGTATACCAGTATGTGGCTCGTAAAAAAACTCGTGGAACTTTTACAGAGAATATTTCAGATTTGCAGATATGACTGCAATTATGCGAAGAAAAACAGGGTTTGCTTTTTTTATCATTTGAAGATGTGTTCTGCACCATGTCAGGGAAAAATAAGCAGAGAAGACTACATGAAAAATGTCGATGGCCTGAAAAGGTTTCTCGACGGGGACACGTTTCAGGTGAGGGAAGAACTGGAGAGAAGAATGTATAAATTGGCGGACAATCTTCAATTCGAGCAGGCGAAAAATATCAGGGACATCCTCTCAAACATGGATATTTTATATACTAATCAGGCGGTGGAAGTTGATGACGGTGTGAATCTGGATCTTATAGCCATCTCTTCGGGACTCGCCGCGTTGTTTTCTGTGAGGGGAGGAATGTTGCTGGGAAAATTGATTTTCGATTTTAATGATGGAACAATTTCCGATTTCATTACACAATTCTATTATGTTAAAAAACACAAAAGGCCGCCGTTATGTATTGTAGATGGCATATCTCAAAGAGAAAAGCGGCCGTTCAAAGGTGATTTTAAATACCTTGGAAAACCCAGAAACAAATCTGAAGAAAGACTTTTGATGATAGCTTATGAAAATATAAACGAAGAGATAAAAATCAGATTGAGCTCAACTCAATCCATAAAAAATGCAAAGGAAATTTTAGGACTCAGTAAACTTCCAAAGAGGATCGAAGGCATCGATATTTCACACACTCAGGGATTATATACCGTTGCTTCGCTCGTAACATTCGTGAATGGGAAGCCGGATAAAAATGAATACAGAAGATACAGAATTGCGAATGTAGAAAAGCCAGATGATTTTCTTTCCATGGAAACGGTAATAAAGAGAAGGTATTCAAAACATCCCACTCCTGATCTTCTCTTCATCGACGGAGGGGAACCCCAGTTGAGAGCGGTGAAGAAGGCTCTGGAAGAACTCAATATAACGAATCTGGACTTCATAGGTCTCGCCAAAGAGAGGGAGGAGATAGTTTTCCCAGATAAAAGGAAAAGATTGTATCTCGAACCTGATCATCCCGTCAAAAGACTCATAGTTTCAATCAGGGATGAGACTCACAGATTTGCAGTGAATTATCACAGAGTGCTCAGAGAGAGAAGATATAAAAAATCCAGGATCGATGCCATCCCGGGTATTGGTCCAAAGAGAAAGAAAATGCTTCTGGAAAAATTCAAATCATTCAAGAGGCTCAGTACGGCCACTGAAGAAGAATTACTGGAAGTTCTGAATAACAGAAAAGTTGTAGAAGATTTGATCAACTGGCTTCATAATAACTGATTTTCTTTTTGTTTTTCCACAAAAAAATGTATAATTTTACATAACTTAAAAAAGAAGGAGATGATGTTATGAAGAGATTTTTGTTGTTGGCTCTTTTAATTTTCAGTGTTTCTCTATTCGGAGTTACATGGGAAGTGTGGGACAAGATATCTGAGGATTCCTACCAACCGCTCGATTATTATGAAAAATCGGGGGAAGTTTACAACGGAATGATAGTCGATGAAGATTCGGAATTATACTTCGATATACTGTCTCCACAATACAACAGATTTAACCCCGCCGTCGTTCCGGATGATGTTTATGACAGTGAATGGAAAGCAGTGAAGATAGCAAATGAAAACTTCGATGGAGTAGATTATTTACTTTTGAGGGCAACTCTCGTGACTGCTGTTGACAAAACTGAAACCAACTATCTGTCGGCACTATTCACAGATTTCAATTTTTTTGATCTGACCGGAATGGTTTTAAAGGTTTCGAATAATGAAGCAGTTCAGCCGGATGAAATAATTCCCGTTTACACGGGCGTTTTTGTTTCTTCCGATTTTGACGAATCGGTCGACGGATTATCGGCACTTGATATGATAGATTTTTATATGGTTTTGAAGTATCCCGAAGGAACCATAGAAAATTTTTATGATGAAGGTGAACTTTCTTTCAGCCTTTACTATGGCGGGGAAAAATTCGCTGTGAAACATTATTTTTCAGATGTTAAAGAAAAATATGTTGAATTAATAACAGAAAAATAATTTATTGATGGTAAAATATTATTCAGGGGTTTTCGGAAAAGTTTTTTGTTTATATACTTTTTGGAGGTGTAGCATGAAGAAATTGTTAGTTTTCTTTTCAGTGATTTTATTTGCAACATCTTTCATGTTCGCTGCCGGCCAGGTAGAAATTTTCAGCTGGTGGACTGGCGGGGGTGAAGAAGAAGGTTTAAACGCTTTGATCGAACTCTTTAATGAATGGTATCCAGATGTAAATGTTATCAACGCAACTGTAGCGGGTGGGGCCGGTACAAATGCGAAGGCCGTTTTAAAAACGAGAATGCTCGGGGGTAATCCTCCGGATTCATTCCAGGTTCATGCCGGGGAAGAGTTAACCGATACATATGTAATAACAGGTTTAATGGAACCTATAACCGATCTATTAGCGGAATGGGGTATATCGGATAAATTCCCTGAGGATATTTTGAGCATCTGTAGCTACGGCGGTGAAGTCTATTCAATTCCTGTTAATGTTCATAGAGGAAATGTAATATTTGCGAACAATGCTATTTTGGAAGAAGCAGGAGTTGACAGTATTCCCCTCGATTGGGACGGTTTCTTTGCGGCTCTTGACAAAATAAAGGAAGCCGGCTATGTCCCACTGGCACTGGGAGATAAAAACAAATGGCCCGCGACCCATTTGTTCGAAGATGTACTGGCATCCACACTGGGACCGGATGGTTACAAAGGTCTTTGGGATGGTTCGGTGAGCTTCGACGATCCAAAAGTAGTTGAGGCTGTTGAGATTTTTGGAAGATTGATGGATTATGTTAATGAAGATCATGCTGCCGGTACATGGCAGGATGCGACTTTGATGGTTCAGGACGGAAGAGCGGCAATGAATGTTATGGGAGACTGGGCAGAAGGTTATCTCAAGACATTGGGCTGGACACCAGGTGTAGAATTCGATTGGTCCGTAGTACCCGGCAACGAAGGAATATTTATGGTAGTCAGTGATACATTCGGATTACCTAAAGGCGCACCGGATGCGGAAAATGCCAAAAAATGGTTAAAACTCGTTTCATCCGTTGAAGGACAGGACACTTTCAATCCTATTAAAGGTTCGATTCCTGCAAGAGTTGATGCTGACAAATCACTATACGATGTTTATTTAACATGGTCAATGGACGATTTTGCTACCAACGCATTATTACCATCCATTGCGCATGGTTCAGCGGCACCCGAAGGATTTATAACAGCTTTGAACGATGTTATAAATGCTTATGTAACCGACAGAAATGTTGAAAAATGTGTTGACGGTATTATTGAAGCCGCTGAAGATAACCTGTAATTAATATATTTCTTATAACCCCGGTTTTATTCCGGGGTTTTTTTCTATGGAGGTGAATCAGCATTAAAAGAAGTACTAAGAGAGGTCTAATTTCTTTTGCGATAATTTCTCCAACATTAGCATGTATAGGTGTATTTGTTTACGGCTTCATAGGCTGGACGGTTAGAACGTCATTTTCAGATTGGAATAGTTTTTCAAAACTTTTAGGGCATGATTATGTTTTTCAGGGGTTGAAAAACTATGAAAGGATATTTTCTGATTCAAGATTTCAGACCGATCTGTGGAATACGCTTTATTTCACTATTTTTTTCATATTCGGATGTTTATTTCTTGGAATTATACTCGCAATTCTTGTCGATTCAAAAGTGAAGGGGGCTGGAATTTTTCAGAATTTCTTTCTTTTTCCAATGGCTCTTGCTTTTGTTGTGACCGGTACAGTATGGAGCTGGATATTTGCTCCGGGAATATTACCTGAAAATCCCGAGGGTATAAATCTTCTGTTCAATTCTATAGGATTGTCCGGTCTGGAATGGAAGTGGTACACCAGCACGGACAGTTTTATAAATTTTAATTTTGCGCTGATTCCTGTAATCATAGGTGCCGTGTGGCAGATGGCAGGGTACACGATGGCAATGTATCTGGCGGGGCTGAGAGGAATACCATCTACCTTTACAGAGGCAGCAATGGTCGATGGTGCCAGTGGCTGGCAGATCTTCTGGAAAATTAAATTCCCGATTTTAAAACCGATCACCTTTTCTGCCATGATAATTCTGGCTCATATATCACTTAAAATATTTGATCTTGTATATGCGATGACTGGAAGCGGACCGAACAATGTCACCGATGTTCCTTCGATTTACATGTGGGAAACGACCTTCAGAGCGAATAAATATGCCCGTGGATCGGCTATCGCTATCATAATGCTTTTGCTTGTAGCGATTTTTATCGTTCCATATCTTGTCTCTTCATTCAAATCTAATAAAAGGGCGTGATTCTGATGGCGAAAAAAAAGGGAAAAAAGATAATCGTATACATTCTCCTTACCGTATTTCTGGTTGGCTTTTTGTTACCGATATACGTTTTACTCGCGACCAGTTTCAAACCCTTTGATGAGGTGGGAAAACCCCTGATGTGGAATTGGCCGTCCTCGCTTTCCTTTGACGGTTTTGCAAAGGCCTTTGATAAATTAAAAGGAAACCTTATAAATTCTTTTATTCTGGTCATTCCTGCCACCTTTGTTTCTGCGATGGTGGGATCTATAAATGGTTACGTTCTTTCAAAACTTAAGTTCAGGGGCTCAAATGCGTTATTTGCCATAATATTATTCGGTATGTTTATCCCCTATCAGAGCATCTTATTTCCAATGATAACTTTTCTGCAAAATATAGGATTGTACGGCTCGATAGGAGGATTGATTCTGGTACACATAATATACGGGTTGCCAATAACAACCCTGATTTTCAGAAATTACTATGCGGAAGTTCCGACCGAGCTCATTGAGGCTGCCAATATTGATGGTGCGGGAATTTTCAAATCTTACTGGAAGGTTCTTTTTCCAATCTCATTGCCGGGATTCGTAGTCGTTATAATCTGGCAGTTCACCAACATCTGGAATGAATTTCTTTTTGCGGTAACGGTGACCAGCGATCCTACAAAACAACCAATTACGGTGGCTCTCGTCAATCTGGCGGGATCACAGGTAGTTGAATGGAATGTTCAGATGGCAGGAGCGATCATCACTGCGCTGCCAACACTGCTCGTTTATATTTTCCTTGGAAAGTATTTTCTGCGGGGATTGCTTGCAGGATCAGTTAAAGGATAGTTTGAAAGGGCCCTTGGGCCCTTTTTTATATCACTTTTTCAAGCCATTTTTTCCTCAGAATGACTATAGCTGAAATTATCATAACTGCCATGTTGCTTATAAACATTGCATACCAGATTCCCGTTGTTCCCAGCGATAAACCCATTAAATAAATAACGGGAAGCCTTATTCCCCATAGTCTTACAATATTTATAATCATTGAAACCACGGTGTGACCCGAACTTCTCAGAGCGTTGTCGAAAATAGCGAATGTGACGAAAAATGGTATGGAGAAGGAGACGATGTTAAAAAAATTCTGGCCCTCCACCAGTACTTCAGGTTCATTGACGAAAAAAGCGGTGATCTCTTTACCGAACAGGAAGGTGAATGTACACATTATTCCCACCACGACGATATTAAAGAATGCCGCTTTCCACACCACTTTGTATGCGTCATTCTTCCGTTCGGCACCGAGATATTGTCCGACCATGGCCGCAGCTGCCTGAGCCACTCCAAATGCGAACATATTTGCAATCGATATGATCCTTTGACCAACTCCCATTGCCGCAGTTGCGACAGTACCAAACTGAGCCACCAATGAAGTTATTATAACGAATGCGAGAGAAGTTACGAACTGTCCAAAGGAAGAAGGAAGTCCGATTTTCAGAATTTTTCTGACACAGTTTCTCTTTGGTAATAAATCCTTGAGAAAAATCTTTATTTCGCCCTTTCCCTTGAAAAGGATGAAAGTTCCTGCAAAAAATACTATCGATCTGCAGATAACGGTTGCCAGTGCGGCGCCAAAAACTCCCAGTTCGGGAAATGGGCCCATACCGAAGATCAGCAACGGATCGAGAATGACATTTGCGACCAGAGAAAAGCTCGATAAAATCATCGGAGTCAAAGTATCACCCCAGCCTGTGAAAATGGAATTGAAGGCAAATCCCACGAAGGTAAAAGGCAATCCGAACAGAATCGTTTTCAAATACACATCTGTTAACTGGAACATTTCCTCCGGAATATCTAAAAGCATGAGAATATTTCCGCTGAAAAAACCGAATATGGAAAATACTATTGAGATTATGAAGGTCAACGAAAAAACCTGGGCCGAGTACAGCCTGGCTTCATCTTTTCTGCCCGCGCCGATGTATTGAGAAACGAGTGCGAGGGCTGCAACTGAAAAACCTGAACTGATTGAAATGAAAGTGAATATTATCGGCCACGCTACAGTCGGAGCTGCCACGGCTTCTTTTCCAAGTTTTCCCAACCAGAAAGTATCGATAATATTGTATATATTCTGAAACATATTCGCAAGTATCATCGGCCAGGAAAGCTTGAGTAATGTTGGAAACATTTTATTGTTAAGTATGTCTACTCTTTTCAAAAAAACACCTCTTTATACGTATTCCTAATTATTATATCATCAATTGTTAAAGATTATTTATACAACCTGATTTGAAAAGCTTATGATAAAATTATGTTGGAGGTGTT
>JASGMR010000103.1 GCA_030156385.1 Kosmotogales bacterium | reverse complement strand
ATAGATGATCGGTTTAAGGTTGGCACTCGTCTGAAAAGAGAGAAACTGAAGAGGTCCTTACATGATCTGCACTGTTACTACGCCTGCCCTTGACCCTACGGAAGCAATAGTCAAACGGTTGAGAAGCAATCGTAGAACTATTAACGAGTGGGGGACTGTACCAAGAACCGTTCTTTGGTTCGGGTGGACCGTCCCCTCGAGTGACGGAACAATAGTTAAGCAGCAGGAAAAACGTAGAAAAAGAGGGTAAAGGGTACAGGGTATAGGGTATAGAGAAAACATAAGAGAACGGAGAACAGCGAACAGATAATAAAAACAAGACATAGATCCCAAGATTATGCTTTTCAGCACTTTGGCCTTTTAGCGACAGTTTAAGCAATTGGAAGAGGATAACAGAGAATAAAAGAATCATGGGCGGGAGAACGGAGAACAGGGAACAGCAGGAAAAGGGTACACATAAAAACCCCCTAAAGGAGTGGGAATAAAATGAGCAATTCTCTGTACGAGCCATTGTTTGATCTTGAAATGAAATTATTGCAACCAGATGTGAGGCGTTCATCAAAGAAAATTTCTGAAATACTGGATGAGAATTTTATAGAATTCTGTAGTTCTGGTCATATATGGCGATATCAGGTCGGGGACGTTATTGAATCACAAAACGATGATTTATCACGCTATGAAATAATCGACTTCAAAATAAAAATACTTTCGGAAAATGTCTTTTTGGTAACTTATCAGTCAAATAGGCTGGAAGAATCAAATAATATTTCGTATTCCCTTAGAAGCTCAATTTGGAAAGAAATCGATGGAAAATTGAAAATGATTTTTCATCAGGGAACACCAATACGTCAGTAGATATATATATTTAACCATTTCTTTTATCTCATTCCTCACTTTCCTCACTTTTTGCTATAACCCCCTGATATATTCCTGTAATAATTGATAAGGAAAAAAGATAAATAGAAGTAAAAAAATGTGGAAAATATACGAAAAAGAATTCAAATTGGAAATACATAAAGAGATAAGAGAAGTGGAAGCCTATGCTATAATAAAGGAAAATAGACTCTTTCGGGAGAAACAATGAAAACAAAACAGTATGCGTTATGCGCACTCGTGAAATTGTATAGAAAGAAACTGAACCTGTCGCAGAGCGAATTGGTTAATGGTATCTGTGTGCCTTCATATCTGAGTAAGATAGAGAATGCCGAGGTCGAACCGAATCTTCAGATCATCACTCTGCTGCTGGAGAAGATGGGGATTCGCTTATACGATGAAAAAAGTTTTTCCGAAGGGGAGAACAAAGTGTTTGCCGATTACTTTGAATATATCTTCTATTTTAAGCATCGGGATACGGAAGTGCTGTTTGAGATCCTCAAAAAGAAAAGTAAGAAATACTTCAATTCCGTGAGGCTCGTGGATTATCTGCTCATCGAATGGCATCAATTGATTTATCACAGAAAAAAGCAAAAAAGGCAGCACGAGATAAAAGAATTACTCGAATCGATAGAGAATTTGATGCCGGTTGAAAAAAGGAGTTTTTTCTACTATCTTCGGGCTTTTATGGAAGATGCATCCGATATCATCGGAGATCTCACCAGGGCAATAGAGATAAGCAACAACGGATTTTATTCATACCAGCTCGCATCAGTTCTTATCAGCCACGAAAACTATTTTGAAAGTATTAACTATCTCGACCTTGCCGAGAGGTATTTTATGGATGAAGGAAATTTTCGTGGCCTTGTCTACACGAAGAATATGAGAGCAGTTGTTTATTCGCTGCTTGGAAATTATAAAATGGTGGAAAAGCATGCAAGGGGCGTTATAAAACTCCTCGAATATACTTATACTGAAGATGATTTTATAATGGGCTTCAGGTATTTTTCTTTTCTCAATATAGCCATAGTCATGCAGCTTCAGGAACGGTATGAAGAAATGTGTGAGATCTGCAGGCTGATTATCCATGAACAGGAGAAAAAATATGACAGGGTCTATACCACCGGCCCTTACCTGATGCTCAGCGATTATTATTTTCTGAATTCGGATCATGAGAAGGCACGCGAATTTCTGACTGAAGCCAGAAAAAGACATGACAGAATACTCACCACAGACAGGGATTATGAAATTGCACTGTGCTCTCTTTATGAATACAGACTGGAAAATCCGGATTATCTGAAATCAAAAGTCTATGAAAAACAGCTGTTGGAGTTGAAAAAAATCACCGATAAAAGGGAATGTTTTCACTTCAAAGAAACGATAAGAGATAAACTCAAGGAATTCTACGTTGCCAACAAGCGATATAAGGATGCCTATTTAATCGCCGAAAAACAGTCTTAACTGCACAGATTTTTTTTATGTTATTAAAATTCTTCATAATAATGACCTATTAAATGTGTTTTCTTTCCGAATGTTCTCAACTTCCCACAGTTGTTATCTTTCATGTGATTTGGTATCATAATTTATAACAGCTGCTGTACAGGTTCCTTGTTTTCAATCGAATAAATGCCTTTGACTTAAATTCATAAGGGAGGATTTTACTGTGAAAAGGACCATTTTCATGTTTTCTTTTGTCGTGTTTTTTTCATTACTTTCTTTTTCAATGAGTGATATGATCAGTGATACAGAACAATTTCAGGGCACGATACTTTTCACTTCGGAAAGAGACGGAAACTGGGAAATTTATGTTATGAACGCGGACGGCAGTTCGCCAGAACGTTTGACAAATGATCCGGCACGGGATTACAGTCCGGACTGGTCAGCCGATGGCAGCAGAATAGTTTTCAATTCAAACAGAAATGGAAATATGGATATCTTCATCATGGATATGGACGGTACGAATATTCAATGCCTTACGGGAAATTGTCCGGCAAATGACAGTTTTCCGGATTGGTCACCTGTAAAAGATAAAATTGTATTTGCGTCCGATAAAAACGGGATTTCTTCACTCTATACGATGAATGATGATGGCAGTGACGTGCGGCTTCTTTTTGAATCCGATGAACACAGTTACAGTCCGAGCTGGTCACCGGATGGTAATAAAATAGCATTCACATGTAGATTTGACGGAAATCCTGAAATATGCGTCATAAATGCAGATGGCACGGGATTCCGGAGATTGACGAAAAAGGAAGGACAGGATGCGTGCCCGGCCTGGTCGCCAGACGGCACAAAGATCGTCTATTCGAGTTCCAATAGCGGGAGCGGAGAGGATATTTCGATCATGAATGCGGATGGCAGTGATAGCGAAATCGTTATCAGAAATTATCACTGCAATGATTTTAACCCCACATTCTCCCCTGATGGGAAATATATTGCTTTTCAGACAGGGTACGGAAATAACAATGATGAGATCGCCGTTTATGATATCGAAACTGAAAAAATTACCCGGATCACGTATTCGACAGGCTGGGATTCGGAACCGGTATGGAGGAAATGAATTATGACGGACTATCTTGAATTCGTAAAATCAGGTGATATAAAGCAGACGAAAGAATTTTTAAATGAAAATCCGGAGAAAGTAAACGAGAGCGATGAAACGGGAAGAACTGCGTTCGGCTGGGCCTGCAGTAACACAGATACCGGAATGATGGTGCTGCTTATAGAAAGGGGAGCAGATGTCAACACACCAGATAAAAATGGAATCGTGCCCGTTCACATACTGGCCTCCAGAGGTTCCGCCGAAGGAATGGCGATACTTCTGAAAGAAAAGGTCAACGTGAATGCCGTCACGGATACAGGGTTAAGCGCATTATATTATGTCAATGCACCGGGAAATATTGAAAGCAGAATAAAAATCATCGGTCAGTTGTTCGATAACGGGGCCGATCATACGATAAAAAATAAAAACGGAGATACGCCCCTAAATTTTGCCATCGCTTTTTTTACGGATATCAGGATTGTAAAAGCCCTTCTTGACCGGGGCGCTTCTTATAATCTGTCAGGAAACCGCGCTTTCAACATTCTGCAGAAGGCTGCTGAATTCGGATTGAACGAGCTGTTTAAAGAGGTTTTTGAGAAAACACAACCGGATCTCCTGTCCGATGAACAGGTGAAAGATAACCTTGTCCGATTCGTTGTAACAGGTGGTGAAACTGAATTGCTGAAATATCTGCGGGATAAAAATGTTGTGCTGAACAGGGAGAAAAATGTCTATGGCTGTACGCTCATCCATTATGCAGCTCTTTCGGGAAACAAGAAGATGCTCGAATATCTTTATGATAACGGATTCGATATCGACGAAAGGAACAACAGTGGAGAGTCTGCCTTCAACATTGCTCAGAAAAAGAACGATAATGAGATGATGCAACTGATCATTGATCTCGGCGGGAATGACCATGACAGGGAATGGCCCGTGCTGCGCGGCGAGTATCTGGGACAGAAAACCCCCGGTATGATTCCCGAACTTTTTGCTCCCGGTATAGTTTCTACAGAGGCTTACGAAGGCTGCTCGGGGTGGGGAAGCGAGATGAAGTATTTTCTCTTTCAGCACTGGGTCGACGGGGTTCCGAAGCTCTATATCATGAATCGCATTGAAGGGATATGGAACGAACCCGAGGAGATTCCGTTTGGCACGACCCATGATGTTGGTGATTTCACAATCGCTCCGGATGGAAAAACCATTCTTTTTGCTGCGAAGAGAGATGAAGATGGCAATCACTGCGAATGGGCATATATCTGGAAATCCACGAAAACAGAAAACGGATGGACGGAGCCTGAACTGTTCAATGCACCTGTTCATTCACAGTATCAGGAGAGTTATCCCTGTATGGCTGCCGGTGGAAATCTCTATTTTTTCAGCTGGCGACCGGGAGGTCACGGAAAATCGGATATTTATCTCTCGGAATTTAAGAACGATGGATATCTGCCACCGGTTAATCTTGGTAATCCCCCAAACAGTGAAAATTATGATTGGGATGCCTATATCGCACCGGATGAAAGTTATATTATATTCAGTTCGATGGTTCCCGGAGGTGCATATGACAATCTGCATATATCTTTCAGGCTGAAAGATAACAACTGGTCAACTCCCGTGTTCATGGAGGAAATAAATTCGCAGTATTCCGACAACAGACCCTACGTGACGCTGGATGGCAAATATCTGTTCTTCTACAGTGGAAGATCGGGAAACGGGGATATTTACTGGGTGGATGCACGGATCATAGATCTCTACAGACAAAGAATCCGTAAATGAATATTTCGTAAGAGGAGGGGAAAAATGAGAAAAGCGATCATCATTTTTATTTTATTTTTCTGGTTGGTAGTTATTTCAGGTTTTTCATCGAATGAAATTGAATCGGTTTTATCTGTTGAAAATTCAAAAAATATCGTGTTGTTGGAAAAACTGGA
This sequence comes from Kosmotogales bacterium, assembly GCA_030156385.1. Lineage (GTDB taxonomy): Bacteria > Thermotogota > Thermotogae > Petrotogales > Kosmotogaceae > JASGMR01. The sequence continues at coordinate 2,210 of JASGMR010000103.1, read as the reverse complement.
AGGTCATGAGGGGAAACTCTGGTGTGTGACTTTTTCTGCCGGAGGATTACTTGCTACCTCAGGCAAGGATGGAAAGGCTATCGTCTGGAAACCCTGTGATAAACCCGGATCTTTTTTTGAAAAAGTATTTGAAACTGAAACGCGAAAACTGGTTAAGGCTGTAGATTTTATAGGAGAAAACACACTGATCACTCTGAACGATGATAATCTCATAAGGTACTGGGATCTTGAGACCGGAGAGCTTATAAATGAAGAAAGAGGTGAATACGGACACATCGGTCATATTCTCGTGTCTGAAGATGACCGGTTACTCGCCGTTGAATCGAAGGGAAGGATCGATGTATCTGATCTTGAATCGGGTGAAAAGTTATATCATATACGGGAACCTGAAGGAACCTGCTTTGAATACCGTTTTACCTCCGATAATAAAAAAATGATAACCTCCAGCCATGAAGGTTCTGTTGCTTTGTGGAATCTTGAAAGCGGAGAGAAAATGAGAGAATTCACGGGCCATCAGTGGGACGTTCATGCCATCGATATCGGCCCGGATGATCGATACATTGTAACCGGATCAACAGATTACAAAGTGAAGCTGTGGGATCTTGAAACAGGAAAGTGTATTCATACAATGAGCCATTACGATGGGTTGTATGACGTGGCTTTTTCCCCCGATGGAACCCTGATAGCCTCGGTCGGATGTGACAGCATAATAATGCTATGGGATACTGAACCCGGGAGAAGATTGAAGCTGCTTCAACACGATGACGAAATCCATGCTGTTGATTTTTCTCCCGATGGGAGATATATCATCGCAGGCGGATATGATTCGGATATTTATATCTGGGGATTGGACTGAATAAGGAATAGCGGGACCGGGTAGAATAGGTTCCGCCAAAAGAATATTCCCATCTTTTTTAAGTTTCTTTTAAACAATTTTTTTATGTGGGTTTAAATCTTTTTTTGGATTTTTTATGATCCGCACATCTATAATACTTTTTTAGCTCCGTTCCTTTTTATTTGCGAGATTTCTGTGATTTTCAGTAAATAATGATCGTGTATCTGCCGTGAAACTTCCCGCAAAAAATGACTTCGAAGATTTTATATTTAAAACTCCCGTTAGAAATCCGATTTTTAAAGCCAGACAAAAAAACTTCCGGTTCAGTATTGAGTATCACCCTTGGCTTCCCAGAGCATATTATACGATGATTCAATATCCTGAACGATTTTGAAATTTTTCTTCGTGTAAAGATGATAGGCAACATTGCTTTTTGTAACACATAAACTGATTTTTGAAATGCCATTTTCTATGGCAGCCGTTTTCAATGACTCAATTAAAATACTCCCGACACCCCGGTGTCTGTAGGTGCCAACAACACCTATAACGAGAACCGGAATGTCCCTGGAAATATAACCCCTTATGTTCATCTCATCATTCCAGTACCTTATAAATGCTGCACCGGCTTTTGATCCATCAATCTCTGCGATGACCGCGATATCTCCTTTGCGATCACCAAAATCCACGAGTATATGTTTTGTAAAGTCATATGACAGGCCCTCTTCCAGTAATGGACGATCATCATCCTTTCTACTCCAAAAAACAGCTTCAAACAACATTTCCCGCAGAAACTGATAGTCATCCCGAACATATTCTCTGCAATTTATCATATGATTCTCCCTGTATTAAAGAAACGAAATTCCAAACTCCCAGATAATCTATTCACCAGATTTTTCCTACATCAAAATTAAAACACAATTTTATGCAAATTTGTTTTTTTCTGTTATCAATTTTCGGTTCTGTGTCTTGTTTTTATCATCTGTTCGCTGTTCTTTGTTCTCTTTGCGTATGTTCTGATCTTATTCTCTATTCTCTGCTTCTCCATTGTTAATCTATTGCTAAAATGCCAAAAAGCTGAAGAGCCGAAAAGCCGAAAAGCCAAATACAAATATTACGTTTTTATTCTCTGTTTCCTGTTCTCCGTTCTCTTATGTTTTCTCTATACCCTTCACCCTTTTCAACTGCTTCCCAACTGTTCAACCATCGCTTTCCCACCGTTTCCCTACCGTTTATCCATTGTTTTTACATCATTTTTAAGTTGGTGTTTATAATGAGTTATTTGAAAAAGTGTCACAAATAATATATAATAATTGTGACATAATGAGGTGAATATAATGACTGAAATCAGCACCGCAAAAAAAATTGAAAATATAAT
>JASGMR010000016.1 GCA_030156385.1 Kosmotogales bacterium | reverse complement strand
GTGACTATTTTAAGAAAAGGGAAAAAGGTGAATACTTTTATTACAAAGGAGATTAACAAAAAAATTCTCGCCAGGGAAATGGTAGGAAGAGATGTTCTTCTTGATATAAAAAAACCCGATGTTGAAATTGGTGAAGAAGTTTTGAAAATTGAAAATTTGTCTGTAAAAAATGATAAAGGATTGATGGCCGTTAAAAATCTTTCTTTATCCATAAAAAAGGGTGAGATTCTTGGAATTGCAGGTGTTTCCGGGAACGGTCAGAAAGAGTTGTCCGAAGCAATATATGGATTGAGAAAGGTGGAAAACGGAGAAATCATTTTTTGTAATAAAAATATTACACACAACGGAATAAAGAGAAATATAATTCAGGGAATTTCTTTCATTCCCCAGGACAGAAAAGGAGTGGCAACAAGTCCAAATTTGTCGGTGAGAGAAAATATTTTTGAAAAAACATTTGCAAAGGGGCACGAGTATTCTTCTTTTAATATTAAAAACAGAGAGATGAAAATAGAAGCCGATAAGATAATTGAAGAGTATTCTATTTCCACTCCTAATTCGGAAACAGTCATAAAACTACTTTCAGGTGGTAATATACAGAAAGTGATTCTTGCGAGAGAATTATCTTTGAATCCTGAATTGATAATTGCTTCACATCCCACCAGAGGTCTTGATATAGGAGCTATGAATTATATTTATAATACTCTGTTGGAAGAGAAAAAGAAGGGTCATTCAATCCTTCTGCTGGCAGGAGAACTTTATGAAATATTCAGATTGTGTGATAGAGTGGCCGTAATATATGAAGGAGAGATAATGGGCTACACTCCTCCTGATCCAGATTATTACGATAAAATAGGTTTGATGATGGCCGGTACTAAGATAGGTGATTTAATTGAAAATAAAAATTGAAAAAAGACCGACTCTTTCAAATATTCAGAGTGTTTTTGTTACAATCATCTCTTTATTGGTTTCAATATTAATAATGGGAATAATTCTTACAGTTTACTTCGCCTTTGATAAAAATTTGGATTTTGGCGGTGCCTTAAAATTAACAGCGGAATCATATGTGGAAATGTTTTATTGGCCATTTTTTGATCAATATGGTATTCAGAGTACATTTTTAAAAATGATACCGCTTTCTTTTGTTGCTCTCGGCCTGATATTTGCATACAGGTTAAAGATATGGAATATTGGTGGTGAAGGGCAGCTCTATATGGGAGCAATGGCTGCCACATATGGAGCGTTATTTTTATTTAAAGATGTGAATAATCCAATTATTATGATTCTGCTTCTGATTTTTATGGGAGCGATTGGCGGAGGGCTCTGGGCAGCAATTCCCGCGTTTATGAAGGCTTTTTTTAAAACTGATGAAATAGTTATCACCTTGATGCTGAATTATATAGCAATATTCTTTGTGGACTATCTTGTCTATGGACCATGGAAAAATCCCGAAGGTTATGGATTTCCAGGGACGGCCCCTTTTCCGGATTCTGCCAACTTACCTTATATAGGTAATTCCGATATTCATATAGGGATTATTTTCGTGATAATTTTGGCCGTGATAATGACCTATATTTTTAAGAAGACGAAATGGGGATTTAACTCGAAAATAGTCGGTGATAATAAAGATAATGCAAAATATGCCGGAATAAATGTTAAATTTTACACTATAATCTCTCTGGTAATTAGTGGAATAATAGCAGGTATAGGTGGAGCAGTTCAAATGATGGGAACCCAACATTCTTTGCAACACGGCTTTTCACCAGGATATGGTTTTACTGCGATAATCATAGCCTGGTTGGCGAAACTTAATCCGATTTCGGTTCTTTTAACCGGGTTCCTGTTTGGAGGTCTTTTAGTTGGAACGGATTCTCTTCAAATGTTCTACGGAGTTCCGACTTCACTGGTAGATCTTTTCCAGGGATTAGTACTGTTCTGTTTGCTTGGTGGAGAAGCAATAGCACATTATAAAGTAGTTTTCAGGGAAAAGGAGGCTATTGTTTGATGGAAAATTCGTTTGTGGTTTCCACTTTAACGGCTGCTATAAGATCTGGTACTCCCTTACTTTTTGCTGTTTTAGGTGATATTTTGACTGAGAGAACAGGCGTTATGAATCTGGGAATAGAAGGATTGATGCTTGTTGGAGCAATTGGAGGATTTTTCACTTCATATTTAACGGGAAATCTTTTGCTTGCAGTTATAGTTGCGATGGTTGCTGGAGCGTTATTAGCTTCCGTACATGCCTTTTTTACAATAACCTTAAAAATTAATCAGATCGTAAGCGGACTTGCCATAACTTTTCTGGGGACAGGTATCAGTGGAATTTGGGGAGCGAATTATGTGGGTATTGTAGCTGAAAAATTTGACCCTGTTAAAATTCCTTTGCTTGGTGACATACCATATATAGGGAAGATAATGTTCAATCAGGATTTATTGGTTTATATAAGTTATTTATTAGTTCCGATACTTTTTATATACATATACAGGACAAAATCGGGAATGATATTGAGGGCCGTTGGTGAATCTCCGAGAGCAGCGGATTCAAGAGGTATTAGCGTAACGAAAACAAGGTACATATATACCATAGCCGGAGGAGCATTAACAGCAGTTGGTGGTGCATATCTTTCTCTGGCCTATAATTCAATGTGGATAGAAGATATGACCGCAGGAAAGGGGTGGATTGCTGTTGCTCTCGTGCTGTTTGCGACATGGGATCCTGCAAAGGCGATGCTGGGAGCATATTTGTTTGGAGGAATTACTGCTCTTGGGTTAAGATTACAGGCTATAGGCACACATATTTCATCTGACTTTTTAAAGATGCTGCCATATATTTTAACGGTTATTGTTCTTTTGTTTACCTCGACTGAGAAGTTAAAAAGAAAAGTTGGTGCACCGGAAGCTTTGGGCATTCCATATTCGAGAGAAGACAGAGAATAACTACACTTGACAATGGAATTAATAAGTGATATAAAATGTATTAATAGATTGAAGGGAAAAATTATGGCGAATTACGAGTTTATAGAAAGCAGAAAAAAGAATATGAATCTTTGGTGGTGGAAGAGGACCCTTTCGATAGGTTCTCTTTTTGTGCTGTAATTTATATAAAGAGATTATGGAAAGGGTATCCGGAAGATGGATACCCTTTTTTTATTTTGAGGAGGGTTAAAAATGTTAAGAAAAATTTTATCTGTTCTGGTTATTTTATCTTTTGGTATGATTTTATTTGGGAATTTTTCAGTTGGGATTTCTTCAATCGTGGAGCATCCATCATTGAATGCTATCAGGGATGGAATAATTGATTATTTAAAAAGTAGCGAATTATCGAATGAGATTGAAATCGATTTTAAATGTGCTCAGGGAGATATGAAAATAGCGAAGTCCATAGCAGATCAATTTGTGAGTGATAATGTTGATTTGATAATAGGGATTTCAACTCCGGTAGCGCAGGCATGTGCAGCCGCGACGAAGGAAATTCCGGTATTGTTTTCCGCAGTGACGGATCCCATAGGAGCGGGACTGGTTGCAAATATGGGATTGAATGAAGGTAACATTTCCGGAATATCGGATTTAACACCCGTGCTGTCTCAATTTCAACTGTTGAAGTTATGCTTTCCGGAAACAAAAAAAGTAGGATTCATTTTCAATCCGAGTGAGGCTAATTCCGTAACTATTCTGGATTTAGCAAAACAAGCTGCGGAACAATTGGGCATGGAAATAATAGAAATTCTGGGGACAACGACAACCGAGATGATAACTTCTTTAAATGCAACCGTAGGCGATATTGATGCAATTTATATTGGAAATGACAACACCGCTGCTTCTTCAATTTCCAGTTTGGGAAACATTGCAGAAAAAAATACAAAACCGATAATAGCAGCTTTTTTTGATGAAGGAGTCTTAATTGGTTTTGGATTCGATTATTATGAAGTTGGACTCAGAACAGGAGAACAGGCCCTGGAAATCTTGAATGGTGTTAATATTGAGCAAATACCCAGCAAGATACTTCCTGCAGAAGTTTTAGAACTTTATATTGATATTGATCTGGCGAATATTATGGGACTTGAAATACCAGAAGCGGTTATAGAAAAAGCGGACATGATAATTGAACATGGTGAGGAAATATATAGCAACAATTGATATATTTTGAAATGAAAAAGAAATGCTTGAATAATATTACGTATTGGGCCTTTTAAAAAATCTTGATTGTAGAGTATGAATTTTTAACAATAGACTTGACGGATTACATTTTTTTGTGGTATAAATAAATCAGAAATATATGGAGGATATTATGAATAACCAAAATCCATTTCAGAGCAAATTGAATAGTTCATTTTATTTTTATTATTTTTGGTGGAAGGCCCTTTCTAAGGACTCCCGCATTTCTGACGTGGAATAGGTGGAGATAGATAGAAAGGGCATCCAAAAGGGATGCCCTTTTTTTTATTAAAATTATTCTTTTTATATATTGGAGGTACCATAATGAAGAAAATTCTTGTTCTATTGTTAGTCAGTTTGTTTTCAATTGCTATTTTTGCCGAAGTGAAAATTGGAATTACCGCCATTGTTGAGCATCCTGCTCTTGATGCATGCAGGGAAGGTGTTTTAGATTTGCTTGAAGAGGAAGGATTACTCGATGGAGTAATTGTTGATTTTCAGAATGCGCAGGGTGATATGAAAATTGCCAAGTCTATCGCAGATCAATTTGTGAGTGACGGAGTTAATTTGATCGTTGCCATTGCTACTCCAGTTGCCCAGGCATGTGCTGGTGCTACAAAGAATATACCTATTGTTTTTTCCGCTGTGACCGATCCTGTTGGGGCGGGTTTGATTGAAAAATTGGGAAAGAATGAAGGAAATATAGTAGGTGTTAGTGATATGACGCCTGTGTTAACGCAACTTCAACTTTTGAAATTCGTTCTTCCCGATGCTTTAAAAGTTGGTTTTGTTTTCAATCCAAGTGAGGCAAACTCATTGACTCTTTTGGACTTAGCAAAACAAGCTGCAGAACAACTTGGAATGGAAATTATTGAAATTCCCGGTTCTACAACCAGTGAAATGATCACCTCAATGAATGCGCTTATCGACGAGGTCGATGCGATTTATATCGGAACGGACAACACTGCTGCATCTTCGATTCAAAGTCTGGGTACGATAGCGAAGAATGCTGGTGTTCCAATTATTGCAGCGGATATAGATATTGCAAGGGGTGGAGGAGTAATTGGTTTCGGATTCAATTACTACAAAATAGGTTTAAAGACGGGAGAACTTGTTGCGGAAATATTGAAGGGAACACCTGTGAATGAGTTGGAAAGTGGGATTCTTTCTGCCGATTCACTTGACTTATATATTAACTTAGATTTGGCTTCGGATTTGGAACTCGAATTACCTGAGTCTCTTATTGTTAAAGCTGACTTCATTGTTGAAAACGGTCAGGAAACTGAAATTAACTAGAAGGTGATGATGTAGTGATAATTTCTATTCTGGAAATAGGGACCATTCTTGGAATAATGGCACTCGGAGTTTATTTAACATTTAGAATTTTAGATTTACCTGATTTAACCTGTGATGGTTCCTTCGCTTTAGGAGGTGCAATAACGGTTGCCTCTCTTTTGAGTGGAATACCTGTAGTATATTGCATTTTTCTAGGAGCGATGGGAGGGGCTTTAGCGGGCCTTGCAACTGGTTTGATACATACTAGATTAAAAGTTAATTCCTTATTGGCGGGAATATTAGTTATGACGATGATTTACTCTATAAATCTTAGAATCATGAACGGACCTAACCTCCCGGTTCCCAGAGTATCTTCAAATGAAGAGATTCAAAGTTTTGAAGATCTGAGCGGTGGTACTAAACTTGACGATTTGTTTTCTGATTTTGGAGAAATGAAAGTATCGACAAAAAGTGATATTAAAGTACAATCGAATATCTTCAACAATGAAAAAGATGGAAGTGATTTAACTTTAATTATTTTAATTACGTGCGGAATAATTCTCGTCCTGGGTATATTTTTAAGAACGGATATCGGTATGGCTATAAGGGCTTTTGGATCGAATAAAAATGCCGTTCAATCCTTCGGGATTTCAAAAAATGTTTTGGCGGTTCTTGGACTCGTCATCGCTAACTTACTTGTAGGATTGAGCGGCTCGCTTTTTGCCCTCTACAGCGGATTTGCAGATGTGCAGATGGGTCAGTCCATGATAGTAACTGGATTGGCGGCGCTCATGTTGGGAGAAATAATTTTATCGAAAATAAATATTATTTATGGGTTATTTGCACCGATCATTGGTGGAATTTTATATCAATTGTTGTTATCTCTGGCAATTAAATATGGTTACAGAATAGGCTTATTGGCTTCAGATATGAAGTTGCTCACTGCGCTGTTTATTATAATTGTTATCGGAGTGAGTCTTGTGGCGACGCAGAAGGATGGAAAGAAAAAACTTAAGAAAGGGGTAAAAAAATTATGGTCAAACTCAAAGACATAAAGGTTGTATTCAACAAAGGTACTGAAAATGAAAAGGTTGCTCTTGATAAAATTTCTTTAACTATAAAAGAAGGAGATTTTGTCACGATAATAGGTTCCAATGGAGCCGGAAAATCTACGATGCTTAAGGTTATTCTTGGGGAGATTTTTCCGAATTCCGGAATATATATGATTGATGATTCTGTAATGAATGGAACCAATTCATATAAATTAGCGAAATTTATAGGGAGGGTTTATCAGAATCCAAATTCAGGGGTTTTCCCAAATTTATCCATCAAAGAGAATCTTATTCTGGCCAGTAAGAAGGGAATGAGATATTTGGGATTTTCTAAAGTTTCTGATTTTGGAGTAGAATTGTTGGCCAATCTGGGAATTGGATTGGAAAAAAGATTGAATACAAAAGCGGGGCATCTTTCCGGAGGTCAGAAGCAATCGCTTGCCATGGTTATGTCAATTATTTCGCGGCCAAGATTGCTTTTGCTGGACGAACATACAGCTTCTTTGGACCCGCAGAGTTCAGAAAAGATAATGGAGTTGACGAAGAGAATAAACATTGAATATGGAATAACAATAATGATGATAACCCATAATATGGAAATTGCTTCCAAATATGGAAACAGATTTGTTAAGTTGAGTGAAGGTAGAATTTCAGAGGATTCAATAAGAGATCATGTGAGTGCATCATAAAATGAGTTATGACCTTTGTTATACCCCTTTTATAGTTTGGCTATGAATTCTGTAAACCCTTATTGCCTATTTAAATCTTATAATATTATAAATAAAGCACCCGTTGAGGGTGTTCTTTTTTTGGTACAAAAAATTGTGGGAAGAAATATTTGAAAAATCCCTTTAATGAATTTCCAGAAAATAAAGCTTAAATAGAGTACGAAAAGAGTTTTTTGTATAAATTTGAAAAATTTTTGTTATACAAATAAAAAATACTATCTAGTAAAAATTAAAAAACGAACTATAAATGTTGTTTTAAAAGCCAATTATATAGTTCCGGATTATCGTATGTTATTGTCCAGGAATCGTGTTTAAGGTTTGGATATTTAGTGAATTTCACTCTGCCGTTTTCTTTTTTTAAAAAATTTACAATTTTTTCTGATTCTTCGATTGGAACGACATCATCCTTTTCACCATGAAAAACCCATACAGGAGTATTAACGAGTTTTTTGAATTTGTGTGGAAAGCCCAGCAAGGGAAATACTCCTCCACAGATAGGGACGACGGCAGCAAAAATACCTAAATATTCCGCCGCTAAATGCCAGGAACCGTATCCACCCATACTGAACCCTGTTAGATAAATTCTTTTTTTATCTCCGTTATATTCTTCAACTGTTTCGAAAAGAATATCCTTAAGAAGTTCAAATTTGTCGTTCCACCACTCATCCTCAGGACATTGAGGAGAAATTGTCAAAAAAGGGAAATCAGGATTTTCCAAAGCAACCTTAGGTATCCCCTTTTTTTTTATCAGGTTTAGGTTATTGCCCCTTTCGCCGGCACCATGAAGAAAAAGGATAGTTGGAAAAGGTTTATTATATTCGTTTTTTGGTGGAAGAGTTATAAAACAATTCAGTTCCTTTTCTATTGTTTTTTTAAATTTTTTAATCACAACGATCACTTCCTTTTATTATATTTATATAAAAATAAGTTATAATGAATTTGTTAAATACAATTATACAATGAATAAGGAGGTAATTTCTTTTGTACAAATTAGTTTTAATCAGACATGGAGAAAGTGAATGGAATAAGGCCAATTTATTCACCGGATGGACTGATGTGGATCTATCAGAAAAGGGAATAAAAGAGGCAAAAGATGGAGGAAAATTATTGAAAGAAGAAAATTATACTTTCGATATTGCCTTTACATCTGTTTTAAAAAGAGCTATAAGAACACTAAATTTAGTACTTGATGAGCTTGACTTAATGTGGTTACCTGTCAGGAAAAGTTGGAGATTGAACGAAAGACATTATGGTGCTCTTCAGGGATTGAATAAAGCTGAAACAGCCGAAAAATATGGCGATGAACAAGTTCTTGTCTGGAGAAGAAGCTATGACGTTCCCCCGCCGGCATTAAAAGAGGATGATAAAAGATATCCCGGAATCGATCCTAAATACGTTATGTTGGATAAGAGAACATTGCCATTAAGCGAATGTTTAAAAGATACTGTCGAAAGATTTTTGCCATACTGGCACGATCAAATTGCTCCCGCGATAAAATCGGGTAAAAAGGTCCTAGTTGCTGCTCACGGCAATAGTTTAAGAGCGCTTGTAAAATTCCTGGATAATATTTCTGATGAAGAAATTGTCAAACTGAATATTCCAACGGGAATTCCTCTGGTGTATGAATTAGATGAAAATTTAAATTCAATGAAATCTTATTATCTTGGGGATCCGGAGGCAGCGAAAAAAGCCGCAGAGGCTGTTGCAAATCAGGCAAAAAGAAAATAAAACGGGGATTTATCCCCGTTTTTTTATAATTCTAAATCTTCTTTTAACTTATCAGCTTTTGTAAATTTTATGGATTTTATTCCATAATCTAAAGCCGCTTTAACATTCGTATCATTATCATCTATAAATATTGTTTTGTCTAAATTCAGAGAGTATTTCCTGTGAATATGTTCGTAAATTTCTTTTTCGGGTTTTATCAAATTAATATAGCATGAAATGACTTTGCCATCAAACATATTGAAAAAATCATGCTTTTTATATACGTATTCAAATCCTAGCTGGGTAAAATTCGATAATAGATATAATTTCTTTCCCTTTTTCTTTAAAGTGTAGAGTATTTCTATAGTGTCGTCCAAAACTTCCATATATTTGAAGATCTCAAATATTAAGAATCTTATTTCATCGGGATAATCCGGCTCAATCTTTATAAAATACCTGTATAGATTTTCTCTGTCCTCAAGGCCCCTGTCATATTCCGCCCACCTTTTTGTAAGGGTGAGATCAGAAAGTTTTTTTGAAATATCTTTATCGTAAAATTTATTCAAAATAGATTCGGGGTCCCAATTTAAAAGGACCCCGCCAATATCAAAAATTAAAGCATCATACCTCATTTATTTTTCATTTTTTCCTTTAGTTTCATTTTTTCTTCTTCTGAAGCGATATGAACAGGCTTTCCAAACTTTTTACATGCGAATAATATAACAATTCCAAGTATTAGAAGAACAATAGATATTACCTGTGCCGTTCTGAATTTGTTGTTTATATAAAGACTATCGAGTCTTAAACCTTCTATCAAAAATCTTCCTATTGAATAAAGAATTAAATATATTCCCGTTATTTCGCCATATTTTTTCCTTTTTTTCAGAATCCATGTTATCAGGAAAATGAATATGAGAGTATCCAATATACTTTCATATAAAAAGGTCGGGTGAAAAAATTCAAATTCCGAATATCCGGGCATCCTGTAAAGAGTGGGAATAAACATTTTCCATGGAAGATTGGTTGGAGAACCGTATGCTTCATAGTTGGTGAAATTTCCCCACCTTCCAATGGCCTGAGCGAGAGGTAGTACTACGATAAAGAGGTCTGTGGCCTGTAGAAATTTTAAGTTCGCCTTCTTTCTGTATTTCGTATAAAGAAAGGCCGCCAGTATTCCACCAATTATTCCTCCGTGTATTGCAAGACCACCATTCCAGGTCATGAAGATTTCATTCAGATGCTGACTGTAGTAATCCCAGGTAAAGGCAACATAATATAGTCTCGCACAGATAACGCCTAAGATAACTCCAATAAAAACTGCTTCGAGTATGTATTCTTCATCTATTCCTTCCCTGAATGCCAGTTTTCTTCCTATTAAATATGCTATGACAATTCCGGATGCAATAAGAAGTCCATACCAGTGGATCTCAATATTTCCAATTGTTAATAAAATTGGATTTAATAATATATCACCCCTGAATACATAAATTACAAAAATAGCCAGGAATACGAGAGCAATTATCGAAATTACGAGAAAAACGGTCTTTTTCATTTTAACTCATCCTTTAATCTTTTTTATTTTCCTCTTTATCTTCACCTTTTTTCGTATCGGGTTCTTCTTTTGTTTTCACATTTTCTTCCTTTGTTTCGCCATCTTTGTCGGCCGTTTCTACAGACTTTTTGTCTTGAGAAGAGGTCTCTTCAATTTCGGCCTTTTCAATTATCAGCTCCAAAACTTTTTTATTTATGAGAGAACCTTTGAGTTCATCTTTTATTTCTTCTTTGGCTTCTATCATCTTTTTTGCTCTGTCTACAGAAACTCCCCAATTTTTCGACAGGGGTTCTGCCATTTCCATTATTTCTTCATCGGTTACTTCTAAATTTTCTTTCTTTGAAACTTCTTCAATGAATCTACTCGATTTTATTTCATTTATGATACTTTCTCTCAATTCTTTAGAGAGTTTCTCAAAATCGCCATCCGCTTGCTGTAAATATTGTTCATAAACTTTGTCTTTTTTCATGTTGTTTATCGCTGTTGCGAGATACATATCCATAGTTTCCGGGGAGATTTTTAAATCAATCAATTCGGGTAATTTTGCATTCACCTGATTTCTAAGAATGCTTTCTTTCCATTCTTCAATTTGTTTTATACCCTCTTCTCTGATCTTGGTATTAAGTTCTTCCAGTGTATTCAGCTCCGGCTCAACTGTTTTTACGAATTCATCATTCAATTCCGGAATTGTTTTTTTCAAAACTTCCTGAATTTTTCCGAAATATCTGTATTTATTTTTTGAATCTGAAAATTCTCTTTCAAAATCGAATTCTTCATTCGCTTTTTTACCTATTGCATTTTTGGCTATCGGTCTGAATTCATCATCTGTAATAGAGATTTCCTGCTCTTTGTTTTCAGATATTAATTTTCCATCTTTTTCAATAGAGTATATTAATTTGACCATATCGCCAACTTCAGCGGGGCCTTCTTTTGGTTCAAGAAGAGCATTTTGATCTCTGAGTTCTTTTATCCTGTTCTCAATGAATTTTTCTACACTATCCGCGGTACTTATTGTTTTCAGTTTTAATCCGATATAATCTTTTAATTCGATTTCAGGCTGCCTGTGAAGTTGTACACTTACAATGAGCTCATCATTTTCCCATTTAATATCGCTTATAGTTGGTGGTAATATTACTTTTTCGTCTTTGAATTCATCACTTAGATCTTTGGTTATTTCTTCTTCCAACATTGGCTTGTAATTATCACCAAGAAAATTCTTTATTATTCTCACAGGAGTTTTCCCTCTTCTGAACCCGGGAATATTGTATTTTGTATTCACATAATTAATCAGTTCCCTTTCAGCTTTATTTACTTCTTCAGAATTGTAATGAATTTCATAAATATCCAAATTTTCTTTTTTTTCTAAAAATTTCTTTTCCATATTGCCTCCTACTAGATTTCTATTATCCTATTTTCGTTTGTTTTTTCATTTAATAAGACAAATGTACTCTTTCCAGTCAGATAACCACAAATTTCTCCCGGATTAACTATCAGCTTCTTATCTTGTCTTATATCTATTTTATGGAGATGACCGTAAAAAACATAATCATATTCCAGCTTTTCAAAATCAACAGGGGGTTCATGCATAAGAAGAATTTTTTTGTTTCCTATGTTTATTTTTTTTGGTTTCCTGGAAACATTCTGACCCAATATTTTACGCAAGCCCGTGATTTCACCATCATTATTTCCAAAGACAACGTGTAAGTTACCGTTAAAATTTTTCAAAATTTTTGCACTGAACGGAGAAATGATATCGCCACAATGAAACAGTACATCGATCCTGTTTTTGTTAGCGTATTTTACAGCACTTTCCAATTTATCAATTCTATCATGAGAGTCACTCATAATCAGCCACATATCCATTCCTCCTCTTTCTGAATTTATCAAAAAAAAAGCGAGTTTTGCAACTCGCCAAAAGTCACCGAATAAATCTATTCTATTTCACTTTCTTTTTTCAATTCTTCTGTTTCTTCAATGTTTTCAGCTATTTCTTCACCTGGGGCCTCAACTATAATTTCTTCGGATTCTTTATTGATCTCTTCTACATCCGTTGATTCATCGGTTGCAATATCGCTTTTCTGAGATTTTTCCTCAATTGAAATCGTTCTTCCTTCTCTTCCTTCTAAAATAGCATTCCCAATCGTGTTTGCTATGAGTTGGATGGCTCTTATAGCATCATCGTTACCCGGGATAAGATAATCTATAACATCTGGGTCGCAGTTCGTGTCTGCTATTCCAATTACCTTCAATCCCAGTTTATTGGCCTCCGCCACGGCGATTTCTTCTTTTTTGGGATCGATAACAAATAAAACCGAAGGAATATCTGTCATTTCTTTTACTCCACTGAGATTTTTCTTCAGTTTATCGAGTCTTTTTCTTACAACACTCTGCTCTTTCTTTGGAAGTTTAGCCAATTCGCCATTTTCTTCCATTTCCTCGTATTCTTTCAACTTCTTGATCCTTGTTTTAATCGTTTCAAAATTTGTCAATAATCCACCAAGCCATCTGTTGTTTACATAGAAAGCTCCACATCTTTTGGCTTCTTCTTCGATTATTTGCTGTGCCTGTCTTTTTGTTCCAACGAATAAAAAGTTTGCACCCTCTTTTGCTTTGTTGAGAACAAAATCATAAGCTTCTTCAGTTAATTTAAGGGTTTTCTGCAGATCGATTATATATATACCCTTTCTTTCTCCGTAGATGTAAGGTTTCATCTTCGGATTCCATCTTCTTGTCCTGTGACCAAAATGTACTCCAGCTTCGAGAAGCTGCTTCATAGAAATAACGCTCAACTAAATTACACCTCCAAAATTTGGTTAATCTCCTGAACGATCGACTTCATTTGAAGCACCGGGATCATTCATAAAAAGATTTTTTCATTCAAATTGTTTTCAAACTACTTATATCTACTTCAATTCCATTAAGCCAGAGAGTTTCCAACGAATACAGTTCCCTGGCTTCCTCTTTGAATATGTGGACCATGAAATATCCACAATCAATAACCAACCAATCATATCCTTTACCCTTATCATAATAAATTACATTTTCGTTACTTTTTTCCAATAATTCCAATATTTTATCTCTTAAGGCTGACATATGGGGATCAGAATTGGCAGTTACAATAATAAAATAATCTGTAAAACCAGATACTTTTGATATATCTATTACTTTTATATTTTCTCCCTGAGTATCATCAAGAATTTGTATTATGTCCTTGATAGTTTTATCCAAAAAACACCTCCTCGTTATTCAACGGTTACACTTTTTGCCAAATTTCTGGGTTTATCCGGATCATATTTTCTTAAAATTGATACGTAATAAGCAAATAATTGTAAGAAAGGGGACATTATAAGAGGATAGAGAGCATCGATTGTTTTCGGCACCTCTATTCTGCTATTTATTATCTTTGATACTTCCTTATCTCCTTCGGTACAAATACCAACAATTTTTGCGTTTCTCGCTTTTGTTTCAATAACATTCGAAAGAGTTTTTTTCTTTAATTCATCATCGGGAACTATTGCAAAAACAGGGAATTCGTCATCAAGTAAAGCTATCGGTCCGTGCTTAAGTTCCCCCGCCTGATAAGCTGAGGCGTGAATATAACTTATTTCCTTCAATTTAAGTGCTCCCTCAAGAGCAGATGGATAACTATATCCCCGTCCGATATACATGAAATGTTTATATTTATAAAATTCCTTAGCGAGTTGTAAACAAACATCGGGTGCATATGAAAGTATATTTTCAATTACTGTTGGCATATCCATCATATTTAGAATTATTTTGTTCAATTTATCTTTGGATACATTTTTAAGTGCAGCTATATACGTTCCCAGCAAATAAAGAATCGTCAACTGGGTAACATAGGTTTTCGTTGCGGCAACACCAATTTCTAAACCAGCATTCAGGTATATTACGGCATCGGCTTCTCTCGAAATGGTGGATCCCACGATATTTGTTATTGCGATTATCTTTGCGCCTTTAGATTTTGCTTTTCTGACACCTTCTAATGTATCCGTAGTTTCTCCTGACTGTGAGATCGCGATTACAATTGAATCCGTATCAATGATATTATTCTTATATCTGAATTCTGAAGCAACATCAATTTCTACCTCAGTATTTGCATAATCTTCAATAAATTTTTTAAATATTAAACCCGCATGATAACTGGTTCCACAGGCAATTACATTGATCTTTTTTGTTTTTGAAATATTTTCGCTTATACTGTCCAATTCTTTGAAAACAACTTTTTCATCAGAGATTTTGCCCATCAATGCGCTTCTGATTGATTGAGGTTCATCAAATATCTCCTTTAGCATAAAATGCTCGAACCCGCCTTTTTCTGCCGATTCTTCATCCCAATTTATCAGTGTGGATTGTCTGTTAATTCTTGTTCCATTTACACTGAAAATTTCAATCTTGTTTTCTGATAAATGTGCGATATCCCCATCTTCTAAAAAAATCATTTCTCTCGTGTATTTTAAAGCAGGGGTTACATCGGATGCGAGAATTGCTTTGTCATCATTTTTTCCGAGAACTAAAGGGCTTCCTTTCCTTGCTGCAATGATTTCTCCTGGGTGGTCATTGTGAATCACTGCTATTGCATATGCTCCGCTAAGATCAAGAATTGCATGTGATACAGCTTTTTGAAGATCACCATAATAGTATTCTTCGATTAAGTGAGCGATGACTTCAGTGTCTGTTTCAGATGAAAACCTGTGACCTTTTTCTATTAAAGCGTGCTTTATTTCCATATAATTTTCTATTATTCCATTGTGGACAACGGCTATTTTGCCGGTACAATCTGTATGAGGGTGAGCATTCAGTTCTGACGGTTCTCCGTGAGTTGCCCATCTTGTATGGGCGATGCAGGATTCAACAATTTTTTCATTGATGTCTCCCAGCATGTTTTCAAGATTCAATATTCTTCCTTTTTCCTTTTTTACATATACATTTTCTTTGTCCTGAAAAGCTATTCCGGCAGAATCGTATCCCCTATATTCGAGTTTTTTCAAAGCTTTTACAAGCTCTTTTACCCTTATATCCTTTCCTGTTAGACCGACTATTCCGCACATCATTTAACCCCCGAAATGTTTTGATATTTCGTAAACGAGATTCTTTTCAACTCCTTCAGAGGCAACTCTTATTGCGTTCATAATAGCTATTGAATTTGAGTTTCCATGGGCCTTTACTACTATATTTTTTACTCCGAGAATGAATGCTCCACCTATTTCAGATGGATCGAATTTTTTTCCTATTTTATTGAAGGTCTTTTTAAGAAGCAAACCACCGATTAAACCCAATGGTCCGGAGCTTTTAATATTTTCTTTGAGGGTACTTGAGAAGAATTTTAAAGTTCCTTCCATAGTTTTCAAAGCTATATTACCCTCAAACCCTCCGGCAACTATAACATCAACATCTCCGAGCAGGATATCTCTTCCTTCAACATTTCCTGCAAAAGAATCTTTGAGCTTTTCTCTCAGTAATTTATTTGCCTGTTTTTGAATTTCTGTTCCCTTTTCTTCCTCTTCTCCAACATTCAAAAGGCCAACGAGAGGATCAGAATTGCCTTTGAATTTTGCATATTCTAATCCCATTTCCCCGAATGATTCCAATACCTCAGGTTTTACCTCGCTGTTCGCTCCGGAATCTAAAAGTATTGAAAATCCTTTTTTAGATGGAAATGTTGTGGCAATTGCCGCCCGACTGACATTTTTTATTCTCCCGATAACGAAAAGAGAACATGCAAGTAGTGCTCCCGTATTTCCTGCAGAAACGAGAGCGTCTGCTTTTCCATTTTTAACAAGTTCAGCCGCTTTATAAAGGGAAGTTTCTTTTCTCCTTATTATTAAAGAAGGCTTCTCACTCATTGGGAAAACATCATCGGCATTAACAATCTGAATGTTGTACTTTTCAGCATTTTTGGCCTTTAATTTCTTCTTGAGCTCTTCTTCTTTTCCAACTAAGATTATTTTTATTTCACTGTACTTATTTAAAACAGAAATAGCACCTTCTATGTTAACGTCAGGTGCTAAATCACCGCCATATGCATCTACGGCTATCTTAATTAGAGCCATATATTATTCACCAATTTCGAGAACTTGCTTTCCTCCGTAGTAACCACATCTCAAACAAATTCTATGTGGCTGCTTGGGTTCGCCACAATGGGAACAAGTGCTTACTGCGACTTTTATAGCTTTGTATCCTTTCGCTCTTTTCATATGCGTTCTTGATCTTGACCTTTTTTGTTTTGGAACTGCCATTAAAATACCTCCCGGATCTTCTATTCAATAGTTTTTTTTAACTCTTTAAGTTTTTGATGCCATTTATCTTCTTCAGACTTTTCCTCATCTTCACAAACATGATCAGGATTTTCATTTAAATCTGTACCACATGACGGACATAATCCTTTACAATCAACAGAACACAATGCCTTCACAGGTACCTCAATGATTATAGCCTCAATTATCGGATCTGACAAGTCCAATTTTTCCCCCGTAATTGGAAAAATCATATCTAAATTTTCAATTTCACCTTCTCTTTGCAATTCATCGAAGGTGCTTTCACCTACATAAAGCATCTCTATTTTTCCTTCTATCGTTTTTTCAATGGGCTTTAAACATCTTGCACATTCGACAATTATGGTCGTTTTCACCTTGCCCGTAACTAAAATATCATTTTTTTCTTTCTTCAATGTAATATCAATTTCTATGGGTCTTATACAATTTAAATCATCGGATGAATTTGAGATTTTGGTTATAATTTTCTTTTCTTCCTTAAAGCTGTTTATATCGATTATCAAAGAACTATCCAGACTCATTTTTAATCACTTCCTTTGAATTTTGCCAAAACTTGACTAAAATTATCACTACCAATTATACAAAATAATGGTGGACAAAGATTGAAAAATTAGAGCATTATTTATGAAATTTTACTAGATCTTTACATTGAAAAATAATATGTATTCCGAATTATAAAAAAATGATTTACAATATTCCAGGGGGGGAGTTTTATCGTGAAAACATTTTTCGTTGTTTTTATTTTCTTGTTTTTTCTTGGAACTATGTTAGGTATCACTGTGAATTTTCAGGATGTTCAAATGTTTTCTTCTTCAGAAATAAAAATAAATAAAATAATTTCAAAAGATAATAAAATACTTGTTGCCGGTTCGAACGAAAATGAAGATATGTATTATGGAATAATTGAAAATGACGATCTTATTTTTGAAAATACTATTATCGGTGAAAAAGAAGATTATTTATCGGATATTTTAATCAGTGATGATGGGAGTGTCTATTTATTGGGATTTTCTGATTCAAAAACGGGTGTTTTTGAAGATCAAAGGGGATTCGGTGACATAATACTCGTTAAGCTCAACTCTCAATATGAAGTGGAATGGCTCAGACATTACGGTGGAAATCTGCTCGACAGGGCATATGATATTGTTGAATCTTCAGATGGTTATATATATGTGTGTGGAATGACAAATTCCAGTAATGTGAAAAATTATTCAAGAGTTGAAGATGCGTTCGTCGTAAAAGTGGATAAAGAAGGAAATGAAGAATGGAGCAAAGCCTATGGAACATACAATGCAGAGCAATTTAATGATATTGTCCAGATCGGCGAAGACAATTTTGTATTGACCGGGTATCGTTCGACTAATGACAAATCGGTTTCATGTAATTACACTAATATTGATTTGATACTTTCTTCGATTTCCGGAGATGGGAGTTTGAACTGGGAAAAGGTATATGGTGGCTTTTATGAAGAAAAGGGGTTCTCCGTTGTATTGGATGATGATAGACTTTTCATTCTGGGATCGAAAGAAGATATAAGCAGTTTTCTCAGTGAAGGTTATGGAAAAACGGATTTTTGGGTTTTGAATACTGATTTGAATGGAGAATTGATTAAGGAATATATTTACGGAGGATCGTCGCAGGATTATCCAAAAGAAATGTATAAAACTGAAGATGGTTTAATATTAGCCGGAACTACAAAATCTGATGATGGTTTATTGAAAATGTACAAGGAAAATAAAGAGGAAGAAATCTTGATTTTTGGAATAGATTTTTCAGGAAATATTTCTCGGACTATTATTTTGGGAAATAAAGGGGAAAATAATCTTAACGATGCTGCTATAAATGAAAATAATCTCTTCGTATCATTTGTAAATCTGGAAAATAATTATATTTATAAATAGGGATTTTAATCCCAAATTTTCGAAGTGGAGGTAAATACGAGTGAAAAGGTATCTTTTGGTATTGACAGTGTTGGTTTTGAGTCTGTTAAGTTTTGCTTGTACGACAGTTATTGTTACAAAGGGTGCTTCGGTAGATGGGTCCATAATAGTTACCCATTCTGCGGATTGTGGGAATTGTGATTTCAGATTGGTTCCTGTTCCGGCCATGGATTATGAACCCGGAAGCAAAAGGGCAGTTTATCCTTTCCTTGAACATTACCCAAGATATGTTGGTACTGACAAGGGTGAAGTTTACAATACACCCGGATATGAACCAACGGAACCTCTCGGTTACATCGACCAGGTTGAGCACACATATGCATATTTTGATGCAGTGTATGGAGTAATTAACGAATTCCAGCTTGCAATCGGTGAATGTACTTGTGCAGCGAATACTTATGCACAGGGCAGTGCAGAATGTATGTTCGATATTGCAGCTCTTTCGAGAGTAGCAATGGAGAGATGTAAGACAGCAAGAGAAGCAATAGAATTAATGGGTTCTCTGGCTGTTGAATATGGTTATTACGGTTGGGGTGAAACATTGACGGTATGTGATAAAAACGAAGCATGGGTTATTGAAATGTGTGCTTCTCCTGACCAGAAGAGTGCATTGTGGGTAGCAAAGAAAGTTCCCGATGGAACAGTTTTTGTTGAATCAAATGAATTCAGAATCAGAGAAGTTAACCCCGATGATCCTGATATGATGTATTCACCAAATTTATTTGAAGTAACTGCGGAAGCAGGTTGGTATGATCCTGAAACTGACGAAGTATTCGACTGGTTGACAACGGTAAGTCCTGGTGAGTACAGTCACCCTTACTATTCATTAAGAAGACAGTGGAGTATATACAACAGACTTGCTCCATCTATGGAATTGAGTCCCTGGGTAGAAAGTGGATACACAACAGAATACCCATTCTCAATCACTCCTGAAGAAAAATTATCCATTCAGGACGTTTTTGCTCTTTACAGAGATCACCTTGAAGGAACAGAGTTCGACCTGACACAAGGTTTAGCTGCAGGTCCATTTGGTTCTCCTAACAGATACGAAGGTGGAAATAAACTGGTTACAGGTGCATGGGAAAGAGCGGTTTCTCTTTTCAGATGTGCTTACACTTTTGCCACACAGGTTAGAGATTGGTTGCCTGATCCTGTAGGCGGAGTTGTATGGTGGGGTCCTGATGCAGCTCACGACACCGTTTTTGTTCCGTTCTACTGTCAGATGACAGAAATTCCTGCTGCATATTCAACAGGTAGTCTGGATGAATTCGATAAGGATATCGCATTCTGGCTTCATGATTTTGCAGGAAACTGGGCAGATCTAAAATGGAGTTACATGATAAAGGATATTGAAGCTTTGCAGAGCGAACTCGAAGGAAAAGAAGTTGCACTTCAGCCTGCAGTTGAAGCTGCTGCTGTAATGCTTTACGAAACAGATCCTGAGCTTTGTAAAGAATATTTACAGGATTACTGTATCAACAATGCAAATGAAGTCGTTGCAAGATGTCAGGAATTCTGTGATTTCTTAGTTACAAAATATCACGATGGTTATGTAAATGTTCCTAATATTGGTAGCAGTGTAGGTTATCCAGCCGAATGGTTAATGCAAGTTGGATATGAAGATGGTCCTGTTGATTACAGACCACCAGAAGAAAGAGACTGATAAATTTCATTTGATTAATTAACAATCCGGTCTGCAAATCGCAGGCCGGTTTTTGGGAGGCTATTTATGAAAAAGTTTTTGATTGTACTGTCTGTATTATTTGTTGGTTTAACTCTTTTTGCGGCCGAAGAAGTGACAATGGACATGCCGTTTGTAGTTACTTCCGCAGGCCAGAGTGCTGAAGTAGAAACCGTTAATTATATTTTGGATGAAGTTGGTTTGCCCTATGATTATCTTGATGTTCTTTCAGTTGATGAATTTAAGGCTGGAGTAGGATTGGCCGGTGCGGTAAGTGGTCCCGGTAAACACGTTTATGTTGGCTCAACCGAACCTGAAGGTACACCATATGGAACACTTCTTTTAGCCTTAGGAGCCAGCTTAAAAGGTATGGGTGCATCTGGACTCTCGGTTGATGGTGAAGTTGGAAGGATTAAAGAACTCATCAAGTATGCAAAGGAAAATAATATAGAAGTTCTTGTTGTTGCGATCGGTGGTGCGATAAGAAGAGGACTTCCAGGTAGTCCTAATGAAGTGATCATTGAGGAAGTAGTTCCATTCGCAGACTATGTGGTTGTTTCTAAAGAAACTAATCCGGACGACAAATTCAATGAAATTGCAGATGCCGAAGGAATTCCCGTATTGGAAATAGATAGCGCATTTGATTTGATAGAGGTTTTTAATAATCTCTTTAGTCTATAAGACTGGGGGAGATTATTTTGGATGCTGGTTTAATTTACACTCAAACGATACTTGCTGGTGTCGCTATGATAGCAGCATATATTGTAGGAAAGATATTTAAATTAAAAACTGAAATTTGTCTGTTGTTAACGGTTATTGCCGGTGGATTAGTTGGTGGAGCTGGTCTGGACCTTTTCAGACATATGGCCGAGGGATCGGCAACATTTTTAGATATTGCTTTGATATTCGTTTTTGCAACTCTATTTATGAATATATTGAAGGAATCGGGAGGAATCAATTTTTTAGTTAAGAAGATTATCAGCGGATTTCATAACAAAAAAATACTTCTGCTGATTCTACTGATGATAATTATATTAATCCCAGGAGCTTTAACGGGTGCAGGAAGTATATCTGTTCTTGTTGTTGGTGGAACGGTAGCGGCCGCTTTAAATGCCATGGGCTTAACGAAAAAAAGAACTGCGGCAATAATTTTTATCGTAGCAGGTTTGAGTGCCGCCTGTCCCCCTGTTAATGTGTGGGCTATGATGACATGTGCCGGTACGGCCATCCCTTATGTTGGGTTTACTTTTCCACTGCTGATACCGGTTTTGATCACTGGTCTGTTTACGGTTTTATTTCTCGGCAGAGGCGCAAAAAATATAGACAAAGAAGCCGCTCTTAGTGAGATAGAAAGCCCTAAAGATTATAAAAGTTATAAAATAATATTACCCTTTGTGTTATTAATTGCATTATTAATGGCTTCAAGAATATGGCCCTTTGATTTTCCTGTATTAGGATTACCATTGGTGTTTGCTATCTGTGCTTTTTTTGCATGGATATTGGATGCGAAAGCAGTAAATATTGTAAAAATAACTA
Source organism: Kosmotogales bacterium (assembly GCA_030156385.1). Taxonomy (GTDB): domain Bacteria; phylum Thermotogota; class Thermotogae; order Petrotogales; family Kosmotogaceae; genus JASGMR01. The sequence goes on along the minus strand of JASGMR010000016.1, from coordinate 10,425 downwards.
AGAAAACCGTTGAAGATTTAACGCCTCTTGTTGCAACTACGATAGTTGTCGGGATGTTACTCCAGATAATGAGTATGAACGGTACACGTGGTTTAATTTCAATGTTGATTGTTACGGCTCCTGTAGCGGTAATTTTCATTATGATTCCATTTGTAATTCCAATATCAGAAGGCGTTTTAACCTATGGTGGAGCTATGGTATTCGGTATTCCTCTTATATGGATGTTCAATTCAATGGGATTGAATCCTGTAATTATTTTAGCAGGATTGAGCTTAATGTGGCCGCTTGGAGATGCTTTGCCTCCAACCGCGTTAATTGGAAGACTAACTGTTTCTACGGCAGGATACGAGGGAAAATATTCTTCTTTTCTTAAGGAGTGTATAGTTCCATGGGTAGTAATCACTGTTGTAGGTATGATTATGGTTTTATTCAGTAATCAGCTTAGTTTTTTAATGTTCACTAACTAAAGGAGGATATTATGCCATTAATTACGATTTTTTATTACATTATGACCGGTATTGTTGCCATAATGATGATCTGGAATTTTGTCAAAGAAAGGGATATACAAAAGGAAATTTTAATAATTATGGCTATAATTCCATTTCTTCTTAGATTATTCAGATTAAAGTGAAGAGTGAGTGGTTATTATGAAAAGTAAAATTATTTTGATAGTTGCATTGGTTGTTTTTATGATTTTGGCTGGAATGCCTCTTTATCAGCAGAGAAATTTTGAAGAAAAAATTATAACTGGTGATTCGGTAGTTGATGTTTTTAAATTGAGTAAATATTTTGAACCCCTTGAAGGTACCGTACAGGATACTAATGTTTATGAACTTAAGGGTGAGGAACCCGGAGGAAAGGTTTTAATTATCGCCGGTACTCATGAAAATGAGCCATCTGCCATGACTTTTGCATTTTTTATGGTGGAAAATATGAAGGTTGATAAAGGGACCATTTATATCATTCCTCACTTCAACAGAAGTGGTTCCCTTGGGACACAAGCGGGTGGAGGATTTCCCCTATATTATGACATAGATACGGAATGGGGAGAAAAAGTATTCAGGTTTGGAGACAGGGGACTGCAGCCACTTGATCAGTGGCCAGATCCTGATGTTTATGTTCATTATCCTGAAGGACAGCTTCTGTCATATATCGATTCCAGAAATACGAATAGAACATGGCCGGGTAAAGCAAACGGTACTCTTGCAGAGCAGACAACATACGCAGCAATGCAGATGATAGAGGATGAAGATATAGATATAGTTATTGATTTACACGAAGCAGAAACGATGTATCCGGTAACGAATTGTATAGTTGTTCCTGAAAAATCAAAACCCTATGCGATAGGAACTTCACTTTTTGTAAAGGGACGTGAGGGTTTTGAGAATCATGTGGAACCGTCTCCAACAGGTTACAGGGGTCTTTCACACAGGGAAATAGGAGACTATTCGGATGCTTATCCTTTCCTTTTTGAATCTCCAGGGGCCCACCTTGATCAGATTACAGCCGGAAAAACCGTGGATTTAATTGTTTCGGGTATAGATCCCTTTATTATGGAAGCGGAGAAAAAAGGTCTGTTGTTTGTTCCTTATGATGAGAATGGATTTTCAATGGATAGAAGAGTTGGACAACATTCTTCTGTTTTCCAGGAACTCATGAGTCAATGGTCAAAAAAGAACAAGGATAAAGAAGTGATTGTTGAGGTACCGAAGTATGCAGATATTGTCGAAAATGGACTTGGATATTATTTCAAAAATCCGGATGAAGTTGACGAAGATTTAGTTTACATAGAATAAAAAAAGCGGTGAAAATACCGCTTTTTTTATTCCTTTATTAAGTATTATGATTATTCGAGGGGAAAAAATTAGTTTTTGATATCTTCATTCTCTCTGGTTATGGCTATTCTGAATCCAATGAACGGATCTTTTTTGTCATAATTATTTTCAAATCTGTAAAAGGGTTTACAATATTCAAAGATCGAATTTGCTCCACCACCTCTGATGAGTTTATTATCATTTGTATTGTAGTATGGATTAACTACATTTGAACCGTATATATTTATACGGTAAGAGGAATCTGTCACCCATTCCCATAGATTTCCACTCATATCATGCAATCCGAGTTCATTTGACTCTAAAGAACCCACGGGATGGATTTTAAAATCGGAGTTTTTTCTGTACCAGCAGACATCATTTATGTCATCACTGCCTGAATATGTGCAGAACGTTGTGAATATGCCACCCGTGGCAGCCTGTTCCCACTCTGCGTCCGTTGGTAGCCTGAAACCAACAACTTCGGAAGGATCGTCTGTTTTGCAACCGTTTTTATCTAATAAGTTTCCATCATCATCGTAAGAAGGTGGAAGTTTATATTTTTTACATAACCAATTGCAAAAATTAACAGCATCCAGCCAACTGACCCCGCAAATTGGATTTAAGGGATTTTCTTCATAATAAATATCATCGTCTATTGAAAATTCAAGATCGGTTTCCCTTACAAATTCCATAAACAGATCTTTGCTTAATTCATATCTTCCTATAAAATAATCATAAGTAAAATCTATATAATGCATTAAGAGGGGAAAGTTAGAATTACATTCTATACATGGATTGCCCATAGAAAAACTGTATGTCTCCACCAGTACCAGGTCAAGTTCCTCAATATAATTTCTTGAAAAAACGAAAACGGAAATTAGAATTACGATTAAAACAATTATTATTTTCTTCATATCACACCATATATAAGTATAAGGAAGAATTTCACCAGTAAAGTTACTATTGACAGGCATATTATAGTTTTAAAAATTCCTTGCTTATACATATCGTTTGCTATCAATCCGGGAATTATAAATCCAATGACTCTGAGATCCAAATCGAGAGAAAAGTTAAGAGTGCTGGTATAGATCAGAGAAACCAACCATCCAAAAATGAATCCTATCAGTATACTCAAAATGAATCTCCGTCTACCGAAAAGTATAATAAAATTCGAAAGCAATTTTATGGTGAAATATGTCACAATGGCTGCAACAAGTGTCATAACAATTCTTCCGGGTTCATTGACATAAATTGCCAGATAACCCCCTGAAATCAACCCTCCAGTTAATAAAGAGGTTAATTCAGAGAATATAAAACTCACCAGTAAACTCAAACCAACCGAAATCGTAATCATATGAATTCTCCATTTTTTATAAAGTAATCAATAATTTTTATTCCCGCATCTTTAATATTGCCGAGACCAAAAAAAACCTTTTTTCTTTCATTTTCGAATTCTGTCATAAGATTCATATCTTTGTTTTTTAATAAATGGACTTTTTTTATACCATTTTCATTCAATTTTTTATTCGTGATCAATTTATAACTTCCGGTTAAAAAGACTTCTTCACACGGAAGCTCTGAAATTGCTTTTAACATTTCTTCCACTCTGAAAAACCGGTCTTCTCTGTTGTTCAGAATAACTGAAAGGGAATATTGAGAGAGATCAATTTTTTCATTTATTCGTTTCCACAGATTGATAGTCGATTCATAATCGTTTGCTGCAAAACCATTTATAAAAAGGTTATCGCCTTTTTTTATTATTGTTGTTGCTCCAACATCGGGGGTCGCTTTCAAAATTCCTCTTTTTATCGTTTCTTCATCGATGTTGAGTAATTTTGCCACCTCTACGGCACAGGAAACGTTTTCCTCAAATTCCACATAAGAGAGTTCACTGACTATATTTTTTGTAAAAAGCGATTTGTCGGCGGGTATGAGTCTGTTGTTTTTCTTTTCGCATATTTCCATAATTTGATGTATATATTTTTTTTCCGATGTAATTATTGTGGAATTTTCCGGAAATGAAAGACTCAATGAATCAAAAATACTGTCCTCGGCATCTCCTAAAACATCAAGATGATCTCTTCTGATGTTCGTTAAGACGAAAATATTTGCTCGTATCAATTTATTTTCAGAACAGAATTGCATTTCCGGGTTTATTGCCATACATTCAAAAACGATTGCATCGGCTCTTTTTTTATATGCCTTGTCTATCATTATTTTTTGTTCAATTATTCTGGCGGGACCCATTCTTCTTATATCGTTCTCATTTCCATTGAAATCTATTATTCTCGGTGCGGATCCGGTAGTTTTTCCGATAGTTTTGATTCCACTTTCTCTCAGTATTGAAGCGATTAACCTTGTTGTGGATGATTTTCCTCTTATACCATTTATATGGACCCTATATTTTATAGAATCCCTGTGTTTTCTGTAAATCCTGTATTCAAATATTCCATAAACGATAATCAACACGGTCAAAAATAAAATTATTATCATTTTTTTCTCCAGATAAATCCATAAATGAAAATTAAAAATAATACAAAAATAATTGAGCCAACGATCAAAAATGTGTTGTAGCGCTTCTGAAAATATACCTCGCTTTTTCCAATTTCCGGGAGGGGAACAGGATCGATAGAAATTCCATTTTTCAATGCCAGATCTATGATATTCAAAAGATGAATGACCGGAATTCCTCTATCCAAATATTCGAAAATTAATCCCCTTTCGGGATCATCGCTTATTTTTTCTTCGTAATTGACTGTGAGACCATTTGGAAAAGAAATTGATTCTGTAATGTTTCCAAAATTTGCGCTGGCTCCCCCTACATTTACAAAAACTTTTATATTTTCTTTATCATAAATTTCCATTCGTCTGGAAATACTTTCAACGAGGGAGGATTCGTTTATATAATTTTTCCCCGATGAAAGTGCGATTGAATCTATTATATCGACCGAATCCGGAAAAAGCATTCCTGCAGCCTGATCATGTACTCCGCCTTTAGAGACAGCGACCAAACGATCCCTTAGAATCTTATTTTCCACAAGTTTATTATACATATCTAGGAATGTGAAATCTTCAAGATTTGCGCCATACATGGAAGAACCTATGGAATAGATAAATATAGGATTCAACTTCATACTTTCTGCAGCGCACATTACGGCAAGAGCGAGACTTGGAAATGAACCGCTTGAGCCAACGGCTATATAATCGCCTTCTTTCAGTCCGAGATTATAAAAGTAATCTACAATAAGAGCTGCAAAATCAGGATTTGTGGAGGTTCTTTTGGCGGATAAATCACCCAGCGTGGTTGTTAGTTTAGTGAACTCACCACCGATCAAACCTGTTTTATTGGGATCCAGTTCGGTGTCAATTTCACCGAATCTTTCCAATTTAAAGTTTGAAATGATGTTTATGCTTTTTTCCATTCTTTGAGCGGCATCAAACTGCACGGCATAATAATCTTTCTTTTTCATACCACCGGAAACTGATATCAAAATATAAAGAAAAATAGATATACAAAAAATAAAAAAGATAAATTTAAAATTTTTAGCTTTTACCCAGGGTTTAATAAATTTCACATTAAATTATCGCCATTTACTCCATTCGAAATCCATTTTTTCGTTGAGAACTTCTTCTCTATCTGGAAAACTTGTGATTTTTTTAGCTTCGTCAACCGACTTTAGAGTGTAATACTCCTTGTATAAAGAAAATATGCAAACCAGGGAAGCAGAATAATAATCGAATCTCATACCACATTTGCGGCATAGATCTGTTGATTTAATCGCTTCATCGTAATTCACAATATTATTATACCTTCTGCAGAAGCAATGTATTCCATCTTTAAGAAAAAAATTTATTGCAACCGGTTTAAAATTCTGAACTTTATGTAGACTAGTATCATCTAAAAATTTGTAATGTGCTTCTTTCAGTTTTTCTTTATCTAATGGTTCTTTGTACATTTTATTCACCTCTTTATCACAATACAACTGTATAATATACCATAGATTATTATAATTAACGAGGAGGAATTTCATTGAAAAAGGTTTATATTGCGGTATTATTTGTAATATTCTTATCAATAATTGGATTTGCGACAGAAGATGAATTGAATAGTTCTGATCTGGCTGCAAATATTCTAATGGGTGGTCAGAATATCGGCGAAGAGTATGGGATTACTTTAGAACAATACAATGATGTTATGGAAAGTACGGTTTATTCTTTGAAATCACAGGGCACTGTGGTAGATGATTATTTTGATAATCAAAATATTCCAAGTAAAGTTGGACTTGGGTATTTTACGGTCATTTATCTTGGTAACGATCAAATAGTTAAATACTATGCTGCTCAGAATGGGCTTCTGCCAGGTGAGGAGGAGTTGAATTCTGCTGTTGATGAAATTTACAATTACAATGTTACCACCGATGAAGTGGCATCACAGGTAATAATCAATTATGGTTCAGTAGATGCATTTAAAGATATAATAAAAGATTCTGTACAAAGGGAAATGATAAATGAAAATGTTATGAATGATGTTGTAAGCATGGATACGGAAAAAATCAGGGAATATTTCAATGAGAATATTGATTCACTGAAAGATTCCTATGAAAAAGCCAGTGCAAGACATATTCTCGTTGAAACAGAAGAAGAAGCGGCTTCTGTGAAAAATATGATAGAAAACGAGGAATTGTCTTTTACAGAAGCCGCTTCAAAGTTTTCAATAGATACAGGTACTAAAGATAACGGAGGGGATCTGGGAGAATTTTCAAGGGGACAGATGGTCCCGGAATTTTCCAATGCAGTTTTTGACTCGGAAATAGGTGTTATAACGGATCCCGTTAAATCAGATTATGGATATCATTTAATTCTTGTGGACAACAAAACATCCTTTGACACCCTTGAAGAATTTATGGAATTGGAAGCATATCCAGGATTTTTAGAAGATTATAAAAATACCCAGTTTGAAAAATGGATCGTTCAGTATAAAAATGAGAAAGATTTTTCAGTTGAAATTTTGATTCCGGATATAAAATTGTATGCAGAATTTTTTAGTTCGGCTTCCAAACCGGAAAAACTCAGCGATTTTTATCAGGAAATTAAAAAGAAAGTATTCTCGGATGACGGATCGATTAATGAAAATGCCACTGATTTTGAGTTGGTCACATATATTCAAGTTGCGGATATGAATGGTGAAAGTGGCACGGAAATTTATAATAATGTGATATTAAAGCTTTATGAAAAACTTCCGGAAAATATCACAGTTGTTCAACTTGCTTACGCTGCCTTCCCGGATTCTCCGGAAGTTATAGTGGGTTATGAAAGAATGAGACTCAATGATATTGAGTCAATTCTCTATGATCCAAATGCATTACAGCAATATTTCAACATGTATGGAAATCAGCTTATAGATCTGATATATTATGTTCTGGACAGTATAACAGAAAATGTTGATAAAATAGTCGATTCTGATGCCACGCCTGAAGTGCAGGTTAAAGCTATTGATCTTGGATTGGAGAGTTTAGAAATTTATTCTTTACTCACGAGCAATCCCGGTGAAAAAATTCTTAATTACAATGCGGAAATAGAACTGCTTGAAAAAAAGCTCATACTGACTGGAGATGAAACTATTAATGAAATGATAAATGAAGTTAATGGTTTAATTGAAGAAGCAAAAACATCAATTCAGGAAACAACCGAAGAATCCACTGATCTCACACCTGAAGCAACTAATTAAAAATAAATAAAAAATAAGAAGGGTCTGTAACATTATTTGTTGCAGACTCTTTTTATGTTAAAATGAATTATCTATTTGTTTAAAATAGTCAAAGGGGGGATGAAAGTGCAGAATTTCTTTAAAGTTGATTTAGAGAAATTGAAAAAATTCTGGTTGTTAACACTTATTCTTGGAATAGTACTCATTGTTATCGGTTTCATAGCGTTACTTTTTCCATTGATTGCAGGATTGGAATTCACAATGATAATAGGAATCTTTTTTCTGGTATTCGGAGTAATTAACTTCGTAAGAGTCTTTACAAGAAAGGGTGTTAGTTCAAAGGTACTAAGTGGAATATTGGCGGTTGTCTTTGTAATTCTGGGTATAATGCTTCTTTCGCATTTGCTTGCAGGCGAAATAGCGTTGACATTGTTCATGGGGATAGTTTTCTTTGTAGATGGATTTTTTGGAATTTTTTCAGCTTTTGATCTAAAGAATGTAGGAAATTCAAGCTGGGGATGGTTTTTATTTAACGCTATTCTGAGTTTGTTGTTGGGAATAATAATAATATGGCAATGGCCGTGGGGTTCATTGGTTCTTCCCGGAATTCTTTTCGCAATAATACTCATATCAAACGGCTTCTCATTTACAATGCTTTCTCTCAGTGCCAAGGGAATAAAAGATACTATTGAAGAAAAAAAGACCGAAGCAAAGTAATTAATAATTAAATATAATAAAAATTTTACGGGAGATGTATTTTATCTCCCTATTTTTTGTAAGTGTTCAAGATTTTCCCATAATATAAGGTATGATAATCATTTCCTTTGTAAACTGTATTTATCAAATGATCGTTCAACAAATTGGGAATGAGGGGAGCCTTACCCACGATCTCACATTCATAATAAAGACCACAGCCTTCAATAATTGGACTCTGAACATTTTTCGATTTTATTAACTTCAAAGAACATTCTTTAAATTTATCATAATCTCTTCCGGATTTTGTGCCACAAAATACCAATTCATCTTTCAAACTCTCGTCGAGCGGAATACTAACGGTAAAATCCCTGGCATTTTCTATGAGTTCATAAGTGTATCTTGATTTTCTGACCAAAACAGAAAAAACCGGAATATTCCATTCATAACCAATGTTTCCCCATGCAATCGTCATTGTATTTATCAATTCTCCGGATTTAACTGTCAAGAATGCCCCCTTTGTATGTAGCCATTTAAACCCCTTTTCAAAATTTTCAAGAAAATCCATTTAATTACCTCCCTTGTGAATAATAAAAAACTCCCCACTTATTAGGGGAGTTTAAAAAAATATTATTTTAAAACGACCTTCAAAGGCGTAGAATTTGAAAGATTATCTGAAACCGGACATCTGCTTTCGACAGCCTTTATCCATTTGTCTAAAGTTTCTTTATCGGCATCTGTCTCAACTTCAAGTTCAGCAACGATCTCTTTGTAGCCCGCTCTTCCCTCGGTTGTTTTACCGAATAAGAAATCCGGATCCAAGGGACCACTTACGTTAATTTTAAAGCTTTTTAAAGCAAAGCCCATTTCTTTTGCTATAAGATTTCCCATAACATTCAAACATCCTGCGAGAGCCGCCAATACAAATTCAACAGGATTTGCACCCTCGTCTTTTCCACCCAATGAGGGAGGTTCATCTATAACCATACTGAAATTCCTTGCTTTTACAATAGTTTTTGTGGCGTTTTCAGATACTGCTTTAATACTAAATTTTGCGTCTGCCATAAAAATATCACTCCTTTATCAATAAAATCAATAGAGATTATAATCCGAATTTTATTAAAGGGTATTAATAACAAATAAATCAATAGTGAAATAACAGTTACTCACTTTGTGAAAAATAGAAGTATAATACTGTTATGAAAATAGTGAGCTATAACATTGCGTACTTTTCGGGATTGACGGGGAAAAAATTTCATTATGTTTCAAAATTTCATAAAATGTTATTTCATTCAAAGAAAAAAATGAATGAAATAATCGATTTTCTAAAAAAAGAAAATCCCGACGTTGTCGGATTGATCGAAATAGACGGAGGTTCTCTGAGAACACTGTATAAAAGCCAACCTGAAAGAGTGGAGAAACAGATGAAATACAACATGCTCTTCAACCAGAAATATGGAGAAAATAAAATAAAAACGAAAATCCCTATACTTAAAAAACAGGGAAATGCATTTATAACCAGAAAAAAAATTGAAGAATATGAATTCTTTTCATTACCGGTAGGTTTCAAAAGATTAGTGATAAGAATAAGATATGAAGGAATACAATTTTATCTCGTTCATCTGGCGCTTTCAAAAATGGCCAGATCGATTCAGATCGATTTTCTTAGAAAAAAGATAAATAAAGAAGATAAAAATATAATCCTTGGTGACTTCAACACTTTTAACGGAGAAACGGAACTGAGAAAGCTGATTGAAGAATGTGACCTTAAAAATCCGAATGAGGGAAAAATCCCCACTCAACCATCCTGCAAACCGAAGTATACTTTGGATTATATACTCGTATCAAAAGGAATAAAAGTAAATAAATTCACTGTGCCATCATTGCAATATTCGGATCACCTTCCGGTGATAGTAGAGATTTGTACAAAAGAGCGGATAGGTTAACATTAGGATTATCAATTTTATTCAAAATCATTTTGAGATTCTGCAAAAAAAGAGTTGAATTACCCCTTTTGCCGATGGATTTTTCCTTTTTTTTATTATGAATCCTTTCTCACATCTTTGAGAGATTTAATATTTCTTTCTCTTTTTTATTGGCCGCGGCTTCTAAAAATTCTACTTTTTTCTCCATTTTTTCTCTGTACCCTTCATCATTTATTCCAGAGAGATTTATTTTTACGTTCAGAAGAGCAGATAAAATTGAAGTTCT
>JASGMR010000102.1 GCA_030156385.1 Kosmotogales bacterium | reverse complement strand
AAGCCTTTTCAAAGATTCTCTTATAAAATATATAATTTATTATAATTTTGTTGTTATTTCAAAATCCATATTATATAATAAATCGATATATTATTTTTCGGGTTATATTTTTTTATTTTTTTTTATTCAAATTATAGATTAAGCAACTTTACTTAAAAAGAGGGAGGGACATTATGAAAAGGTTGATCATTTTATCTGTGATCGTTATTTTAGTTTTGAGTGGCTGTGTAGTTACTAAGAATGATGATGATTATTTTACTCTTAATATCATCAACGAGGCAAAAAAAAGAATTCTGGAAGAATATCCCGAAGAAGAACTTCATTTTTATGAATTCACGGGTGGAATAGCTCCGGAATCGAGTCCGGAAAGCAACATCGGTGAGCACCAAAAAGACGGTGGCGCAAAGGATATTGACGATCTTGCCTGGTGGCAATTTGTTTTTGGTTGTGGGGATAACTTGTCCAAAACCGCTATAATAACAAAAATCGACGGCGAATGGCAGCAACCGGAAATTTATACGGAAATCTGGGGAGATGATGTAATATTCGATACTGAATATATAAGAGTTGACCTTGAGGATGCAATTAAAATTTTAAATGTATACATTTGGCAAAACACCCCATGCGATGTCTTTGATTACGTTGTATTCAGGCATATTTTAAATGCGGAAGTAACTGAGCCGTATTACATTTTTACTATTGCTCCGAACCAATATGTCAATGTGGGTGCAATAACGGGTGCTATTTTACCCGACGTCAAAAAACAATAATATAAATCATAAATGTTGTAACGCTCCTTATCGAACTGAAGAACAATGTGAAATAACAGATGTGGTTACAACATAAATGAGAGAGTAAATTTGAATTCTGCGAAGGACTCCCTTTAAAGTAAAATGTAAGGGGGAGTCCTTTTTTATAATGAAGATTTTTATCAACCTTCCTCATATTTTAATAAGTGAATTAAACCAGGACAAATAACAGAATGAGAAATAAAAAAGTTTTTAAACTTCAAATATCAGAAGAGAATCTTCGAAATCGGAATTTTTTTTGAATAATCAGGGGCAGATTTACAATAATTTCTCTTTAACTGAATTATATATCTCAATTATTCGATGGACTCTATCAGGTCCTGTACTTCCAGGAGCACAATAACATATAATATATGTATATAACACAACATCATTATCTTCCATTTTATAACAGGAGAATGATATTATATGAGTTTTACACGTGCTGATCCGGGAGAGAAAAGAGCATTAAAAAATGCTTATAAGCGTTTATACCCAATATTAATCGTTGCAATCATAGTGTTTTCCCTATTGGTGAGTTATATTCATTTTTTAAATCAAAGGGAAGAAATTGTTGATATGCAACAAAAATTAATCACGGATGCTGTGATTAACTATAATAATTATATATCGAATCTTATATCAATAACCAGATCGATAGAAACCAATTATATCGAATCAGCCACATTGGGATACCCGAAAAATGAAATAGAAATTTTCTTTATTAAAGAAATGATAAAAAATCCGGTGATCGATCAGTTAAGAATTTTAGATTTATATGGTATGGAAACAATTCGCGTTGATAAAGAACTCCCAATACCATATGCTATACCGGAAAGTGAACTGCAGAATAAATCAGACAGATATTATTACCCGGAAACCAAATTACTTGGAAGAAATCAGTTTCTTCTTTCTGCTATAGATCTTAACATAGAACACAGTGAGATCGAAATCGATCCAAAAACCTACTTGACAAAACCTATTCTACGTATCTCTGCACCGGTGGTTTTAGGTGAAAGACGAACGGGGTATTTTATCGTGAACTTTTTAATGCGTGATTATTTATCTTACCTTAGAACCTCCAGCAATATTACAGGTGGGTACATTTTATTGTTCGATCAAAACGGATATATGTTGAACTACGAAAATGATTCTTATAATTTCGGCTTTTCTTATGATGAAGGAAGTGAGGAACACAACAGAACGATAAAAAGCATTTTTCCCGATGTGGACTTAACTCGGGAGACCGACGTGTTCGTTGAAGATGACAAAATCTGCTCATATGCAGCTTACGATAATATTGAAGATCTCAGTGACAATTATTTTTTATCTGATAATGCATCTGAAAAGTTATATTTTATGGTGTATTTTGATAAATCTTCCGTATACGGGAAGCATATCCAGTATTCACCTATAACATGTACTATTGGTTCATGGAAAATGCAACTCGTAATGTTGTCATTAGTAATTCCATCTTATTTTATCTTGACATTCTTATATTTTCTGATGAACCGTGTTCGATTTACAAATAGATTCACAGACAATCGTTATAAAAAATCACGCTTAAAAAAGGCTCTCAAAAACCATGAATTTGTCAATTATTATCAGCCGGTCGTCAATATTCAGAATGGAACGTTGATGGGATGTGAAGCCCTGTCGCGGTGGAAGAGAAAGGACACCGTTTTGACACCCGATATGTTTATGGAGGAAATCAATCGTTATGAACTATCTGTCGATCTGGATGAAAATGCTTTCAGGAATATACGGAGAGACAGGCAAAAGATGGAAGAAACCGGTGTAATAGAAGACACTTATATTTCTATCAATATCAGCCGCCAGACCTTTGAATATATGACGAGGAAAAACTCTCGTACTATTATAAAGCTCACCGATGAGGAAAAAAAATATATAGTACTTGAACTGCTGGAAGATATCGTATTTTATAGCAATTTGGCAAATAAAATCCGTGACTTACATGATGATAATGTGCTTTTTGCTATCGATGATTTTGGAACCGGAAATTCAAATGTAGCTTTCATCCATAGCTTTAAAAACATGGAGATAAAAATTGATAAAGCATTTGTGCCAAACAATGTTCATAACAAAGAAGAATGCATAATCATTGAATCATTTGTAAAAATGTTTTCCGATCAGGGATTTGAGGTCATTGTAGAAGGAGTGGAAACAAAAGAGCAATATTTATACCTGAAAAGGTTGAATGTGACTGGAGTACAGGGATACTATTTCTCAAAACCGTTACCTTTGAATCAATTTATCGAATATGTCAAGAATAAAGACTACTCAAAAAAAATAGAAAACTCCCTTTAAGAAAAGCCCCGATCTCCGTAAAAACAAAGAATAATTGCCATTTCAAAATCTGTGTTATATAATTGGTCAATATTTCAATTTTCAGAATCGTTAAAATTTTTGGTTTCATCATTATTTTTTGAGTTTAAGTGAAGGGAATCCTGTTAATTTACGGGAAGGGATTTCTTTGGCAAAAAACCGATCAATGACAAATTTTCAATATTGAATTGAAAGGAGGCGAAAATAATGCCTAAATTTGAAATTTTTATAGACAAGAAAGGTGAATACAGATTCAGACTTAAAGCATCGAACGGAGAGATCATAGCAACCAGTGAAGGGTATTCCACTAAACATGAGTGCATAAACGGAATCGAAAGTGTAAGAGAAAACGCACCGATAGCCAAAATAGTTGAAGTAGATCACTGACAATTCACTTTATCATTTAAAAGCTTTGTGAAAAGTTAATATTTGGGGTTATTCATTCGGGTATTGAAATTGCCCCCGTGAGACTGAAAACAACAGATTTTTTTCTCTGAAGGTTTTGTTTATGCTGTTATATTGGCAAGTTATCTTTATTATCTTTGTAATTACAGTTGAAGTTCATGAACCAATAAAAAGAAATGAATTAAAGACCTAAGAAAAAACAGGAACAAAGGAAAATAGAGTTATTTTAGAAATAATTTGAAGAAAAGGAACAGGGAGGAAAAGATAATATAAAATATAAAGCTTAAATAGCACCAGAATCAAGTTTGTCTCCCTATTTTTTTGACCTTTATCAGTTAATTTCTACTTTATTAAGTTATAAAATTGAAAATATATAACATTACTTATGAGAATATAAGAAATTAAAATCGGAAAGAAAAATACCTCACGAAAAAAGACATCAGTGGAAAATTTGAAAAACTCGGACAAAAAGTTAGCTGGAGAAACAAGGAAGTATTTAAAAACCGATTTTAAAATACATCAAAAGAATTTAAAACCGCTATAATTCTTACATACGAATACTCTAAAAATGAAAAGAGCGCCAATAAATAGCGCTCCGATCATGTATAGTTCTATGCTTAACTTGGCAGCCCCACGGGGAGCCTAATAACTGATGTGTTCACGGGAATTAGACACTATAAACTAGAAGAAAACTTCAACTCCCGCATAAATTCCATAGCCCTTTTTAAAATCAAAAAAATTATCATATTTTTTAGTTGCACCGACATGAAAACTCACAAGCGGGTTAAGTTCGTAGCTTGTAGTAACTCCTATAATTTTTGTGTTTCCTCCTACATTGAGTCCCCATTTATTTTTCTTGAATAGCTCTATCATCCCAAGAGTTTCACGAGTTATTTTATTTGTATCAATATCATAATTCAGTCCATAAACCTGTTTTATCTTATCCTCCGGAATACCCAGGGCACTTAAAAATTGGATGGCTTGACTCGGTTGAGCAAGGACCTTTAACAGGTCCATAATCAGTTTTTTGAAAAAGCACCTTTCAATAATCCATATTCAGCTTTGACTACTTTCTTTATCAGGTCCTTATCATCAGAAGAAAGATTAACCTTTGGATCCTTATCCGCCAGAGCTGCTGTGATTTCCACGGCGTGGTCTGTATACATTTCTTTTACTTCCTCGGCATCTATTTCCTCATGGGTTTTATAATAATCGTGTATTTCCCCATATGTTTCATTTGCCCCAGATATACCTTCTCTCACAATATCCCTTATTTTTTCAAGCTGTGAGGTATTGTCGGGATCCTTATCGAAAAGTTTTGTGAATTCTGTGACAGTATCTGCTCCATAAACCGCTATTTCCAAGCCTTTTTTTATCCCTTCCATTCTTTTTTCATACTCTTCTTTAGTTTCCTTTTCCTTTTTCTGCATAACTTTCTTGTCAAAAAAATAAAAACCGGCTACAATACCGGCCGCTATTACAAAATATAACCATACCATTTAATTCATCTCCTTTATTTATGACTCTATAATCCAGCCATCCTCTATACTTAAATAAACGTTGTAGCACTTTTCACCATAATCCGGATCCGTTGCATATCCACCTTTTTGAAGTTCCGTGTAATATTCCTTCGGCTTATATTTGTACATTAGCCAGGCATATTGATAACGAGGATTGTTCTTAATCAGGGAAATGTAATACATCATCGAATGAAGAAAACTCGGGAATGTTTCAAAGCTGGCAACTACTCTTCCCTTCTTATCTTTTACATATTCGGTTGTTGTCATTTTTGTATAACCCGGAAAAAATGAAGTGTCTTTTATCCCGAAGAGGTTATGACCCTGAATATGCTGTCCCCAGCCGGTCTCAAGTGCTGCCTGAGCTAATAGCATCCTTGCGGGAAATCCCGTGACCATTTCAACTAATAAAGCGTCTTTTATATGCTTTTTTACAAATTCTTCTTTTTTATTCATAATAGTTTTATTCCCAAAATACCTCCTACGATTGAACCTATAAGCGTCACAATTTTTAAAATCGTTGCCCATTTAAGCTCAAATTTTGCTTTACCTATCGTTTCCATTTTCTCTATAAGGGCTATTAATTGACTGATCTGGTCGCTCTGATTATCTGTTTTTTTCTGTAAATCCTTCATACTTTTAGGATTAAAGCCGCCATTTCCCATGTCCTTTAATTGCTCATTTATTTTTTTGAGTTCATACTCCGTCTTTTTTAACTGATTTTCAAACTTTTCAAATTTTTTGTTATTGTAGCTATCTTGTTCAAAGTTTTCTACATCAATTTTTTGTTTAATTTCTTCAATATCGTTCCCCATCTTGTCTATTTTCTTTTCAAGGGCAACAACTTTTTCATCCATTAAAAATTAACCTCCAGATCCGGTTTAAAATGTTCGTATTGATATTTATAGGCCTGTCGTTCAAAAAATATGTTGTAGTAGGCCAAATCCGGGTCGTCGTAGATACCTAAATTAACAACATAATTAAGCCCGTAGATCCCATAGAATGATGCTCCGCCTAAAGCCAGGCAACTCCAGTTCTGAATAATATGAACCTTTTCATGACATAAAATCTCATCTATTGAATAGTCTCCCCACTGTGACTGATCGTTCAAAAGAACGAAGGGAGCTATAGTCATGGCGGAGGTCGAATCCGGAACCAGAAAATCAGCTTTAATCGTTATTGGCTCACCACTAATAAAAAAGTATCCATAGCCTAAACCTACAACCATGGATACTATCCCCAAAATCACACCAAACCATTTATTACTATCTAAAAAATCAACCATTAACTCTGTCCCGTTTCTATATCTATAAACGATTTGATTTCCCTTATGATTCTTGTTGAAAATTCTAATGTTCTTAATCTATCGTCTATAGGTATTGAAGAATCATCATTCACAGCCTTATAAATTACATCGGCAAACTCATCTTTAATTCCATTAAGTTGTGTTTCTCTAGCAGAACTTAAAGCCATTTTTTCCTCCTATTCAATTAAAAATTCATGGCATAAAATAAAACGTTGTTCCTCTCTTCATTATCGGGCATTTCAACATAATAAATTTTCAGATAAGCATCGTCTGAACTGCCTGTATATCCAATAACAAAATGGTCATTGTCAAGTTTAGAAATTATTTGAGAAGAATTAGAAGTTCCGAAACTAGTTGAACTCAATTGATTGATTCCATAATTACTGTTAATCGAGAATATTTTCAGATATCCTGTGCTCGATTGCTTATATACTAACGCTACATGTTTTGAATCTAAAGCAATAATGCTATTATTTTGGGCCTCAACAGTATCATGTTCAAGTGAATCAATCTGAGTTATTTCATAGGAACTATCAATAGAAAACATTTTTATATAACCATCATCATTGGCACCTTTATAAGCTAATACAAAATGAGCATCATCAATTTTACAAAGCGCAGTATGCTGACAGTTTGTAGATTCATGCTGTAATTCATCAATTTTTGTTATATTGCTTCCATCTGCATCTACAGAAAATGTTCTTATATATCCTTTTCCCGATCCACCATTATTTGACACGATATAGTGTGTTGAATCTATCTGTGCCATGCTACAGTCCCACCCGGAATCTGTATCATATTCAATTTTATCTATACTTGAAATTGCCCAGGTATTCCTGTCTACTTTGAATGTTTGGAGGTATCCATCATAATCAGAAGACCCTGTAAAAACCATAATAAAATATATATAGCTTGAAGTTTCATTTATAATATAAAACTCGGCCGTATTTTCATAATAATCAAAACGAAGTTTATTTCCCAGTTTTGTTAAAGAATCTCCATTGGAATTACATGATATAACTTGCAAATAAGCACTACCTGACTGTCTGTAAGTAAATATTGCGTGTGTATTATCCAGAACAAGTTGTCTCACATACATAGCGTAATTTGTTTCGATTACAAGATGATCTATATTCGCCATTTCATAATTTGAATTATATGAAATAGTTTGAATTGCCGCATCATTGTTCACACTTCTGTATCCTACGCTTATAATTCCATTTTTCCACTTTCTGGGAT
>JASGMR010000101.1 GCA_030156385.1 Kosmotogales bacterium | reverse complement strand
TCACCAACTCTCTTAAAAATGTTTATATTTCAATTTTTCAGCACTTTCTCTGATAAATTTAATTTCCTTGTATGATTATAATATAAAGAAGTTTTTTTATATCGTTCACACCAGAATCTTCATTCTTTCAAAAAACTCTTTTTTCAGGAAAACTCCTGATAAATTTATATTCCGGGCGGCTCTCGATTGATTTTCAATGATCAAATGTCGGCATTTTCTTAAAAACACCAAAAAATTTTTGCCGACAAAAATATTATAAAATCTACAATCATAGATCACTCTCAGTGTTTCGAAATATTTATGATTTGTAATGATTGAAAGTTTTATCCGCTCTTTCTACTTATCTGACATGAATCAAAAATAATTTTTTATTATCATTTATTTTGCAGGCCAGACTATCAGATGTCTCTTTCTTTCTTCATTTTTTTCTTCAGCATTCAAGTTCCAGTTCCAATTATAAACCGCATTTTCCCAATCCCCATAAATAGGATTCGGCAGAACAACAAATTTAGTTCCCCAGTACTCCTTCATCTGATCCACAGAAGAACTTCTGTCCTCAATACTCTCGACACTGAAAACGGAGGAAAAATCATTCAGATTGTCTCCCAACAGGACAACTATTCTGTAGTTTTCAGATACGATTTTTCTTCTTGGCTCCTTATCAAAAGTCGTTTTTGATAACATCACATGTTCCTCATCTACATCGGGAAATCCGGTTTTTTTCAAATTGTCCATAGTCATCTTTTTCAATATTTCTTTTCTGTTGGATATATAGAAAACCTCTCCCCCTTTCTCGGCAACATAATTCAAGAATTCGGTCGCTCCGGGTTGAGGTTCCGCCACTCTTTCCCCACACCATTTCACAAAATTATACGGATATGTATTGTCGGTTCCAATCTGCCCCGCCTCCCACGGAATATTATTCAGGATCGTTTCATCTATATCAACTATTACGGCACGTGTTGCCGTTTCATCGGGATGATTCTCAAGATCTTCATCGAACAGCATTTTTGCCATATTAAAGGCCTGATATGAAAGGGCCCTGAACTCACCCGAGGTCTGATACCACAACACTGCCATAACCAGTTGCTCATTCAAATCTTCATAAGTGTATTCTGATACTATGAGCTCCCTTCCAGCAATAATGAGGTTCGCGTCACTCAAATTGTTATATTCAATCAGTTTATCAACCGATACCCCCGTTTCTATCGATATTTGAAAAAGGGTATCACCCTCTTTTATAACATAGACCTTATCGGTGGCAAAAATTGCGCCGGCTATAAATATCGCAATACAGAAAACTGCTATTTTCTTCATAATATTTCCTCCCCATAAAATCCCGGTAATACAATTATGCGCCTGTGAGCAGTATCTTGCAATTTAGATTTTTCTTATTTATATGTGATTTTCATTTATATTTTTTTAAATATAAAAATCGTTGAAACAGAGGAGATCATTCAAACATTACTGTCTATAAGATAAAGCAAAGATATTTTTCTCAACAACTACAGGTGAGACATGACTGATTCTATGGAATGAAAAATAAGAAACGGTGATATCCCCAGAAATGAACCGGACGATTTTCACCATTTCTATGAAAATTTATTTATATTTTTAAAAAATTTAAGGGTAACGGACAAGCGGTTTTCTGAAAAAAATATTTTCACTCATTAAATCTGAACGGATTCCTTCTTTGAAAGAGACACTTACAGATGTATATGAAACCGGAAATCACGAAAACTATGGAGATCCCCTCGAGAAAACCCTGAGCAAAGTCTGAAAGATTTTCACCTAAAAAATTTGTTAAAGTGTATGTCAATTGTCCCAGACCAAAAAAGAACATCATGAGTATATTTGTTTTTTTTCTGATTTGTATCACCGCCCTAATGTGTCTGAAATAGATACATTTTGATCACAGCGCTCACGAGTAATTGAAACAAGGCACATCCTATGAGGGAGAAAAATACGATTTCATTAAAATACCCGGCAACTATCCCTGCAAAGATAATTATGATTGAATTTATCAATACGACATTTCCACCCGATTTCAATTTTATCTGTTTTCTTCTTTCATCATTTTCACGATTGTACAAGAGCCGTAATTTTCTTTCATCCTTCATCACTATTAAATAATTAATTATAAAAACGCAGAAAATTCCCACCAAAGCGGCGAGCAGCCCGCTCTGGAATCCATCTATAAAGCCGCTGGAAAATGTTTCCTCATCTCCCGCTTCTACCATTTTCATTGAATTGAAAATCAAAAGAATCACTGCAAAGATTATTGCAAGCGACATGAATAATATTCTTGTTTTTAATTTTTTCTTATATTTTTCCATTCAAAATTCCTCCACATCAGAAAAGTCAAAAACCTCTTCAATAGTTTTATCAAAATACTTTGCGATTTTATAGGCCAAGACAAGCGAAGCGGTATATTTCCCGGTTTCTATGGACGTAATCGTCTGTCTGGTAGTTCCAACCGCATAGGCCAAATCCGCCTGAGAGATCCTTCTCTCTTTTCTCAGTTCCTTTATTTTAGATTTCAAAACTCCTCCTCTTTGCAATGCATGCTTTGCATTTTTAGTATAGCTTACTTTGCATTTAATGTCAAGTGTACTTTGCATATTTTAAAATAACATGGAGAAGATATCGTAACCGAAAAATTTTTTCAACTCGTATTCAGTGGTTTTTATAATCTTTTAAAGGGGTATAATTTTTAATGCACAAAAACCTGTTGTCAATAAAAGCAACATTTTGAAAGCGAATCTCAATAAAAAAATAAAATCGATCTTTAAATGAAAATTAAAAATCGATTTGTATTATAACTTTTCGTATTCTGAATTATTCAAAAAAATTCCCGCGAATTTCCGTTTCATTTTTTCATACGGAAAAGATTTATGTTCATTATCCGTCACTGTTTATCAATACAATTTTCTCACCAGCTCTATTATATCCGCTTCCTTTAATCCCATCCTTTTATAATAATCCAGATCTTTAGACATCTTTTGCTC
Organism: Kosmotogales bacterium; assembly: GCA_030156385.1. Classification (GTDB taxonomy): domain Bacteria; phylum Thermotogota; class Thermotogae; order Petrotogales; family Kosmotogaceae; genus JASGMR01. The sequence continues at coordinate 4,947 of JASGMR010000101.1, read as the reverse complement.
TATTATTTCGTTTTTCTTCTTATTCAGGTCATTTTCAGTGAGGTTAGCCACAAAACACCCCTTTCCCACCTTAGTGTATATGAATCCATTTCTCTCAAGTTCTTCCCATGCTTTTTTAACGGTTATAACACTCACCCGTAATTCCTTTGCTGCTCCCCTTATAGAAGGCAGCATAAAGCCGGATTGTAGCTCGCCTTTTAAAATCTGCGAACTTATCTGTTCAAAAAGTTGTTGATAAATCGGTTTTTCTGATGTATCGGATATGTATACCTGCATCAAAAATCGAGCCTGTTAAATCTTTTTGCGGATAATTTAAAGGCTATGATATTGAATAAAGCAAATATAAGAATTCCTCCTATCAATACGATCAATTTCCATATGAGCATATCTGGATTATCACTTTTCAGTGCTTCTTTTAAAACCGGATCGGTCAGAATAAAAAATTCTGCGGCTTCCGCGACTCCCAGAGCCCCCGCCATTGCTCCCACTAAAGGCCACAAGAGTTTATAACCCGTTTTGTAGTATGTTGAGAAAAGTATCAGATTAAAAACTCCATACATGACAAATACGATTCCAAAAAAAGCTATATTAGGGTTCATAAGAGCATTGTTGTTTTTATATAAAACATTGTTGATAATCGCACAGGGAACCGCAGCAGCGATGTTCAGAAGTTCAATAAAACTCACTGAAAACAATCTGGCTTTCACTATATCTGTCTTTTTTACCGGCATCATCATAGAAAAAGAAATATCGTTATTAGTTCTGGACATGGTAAAGATATTGGATATGACGATAAAAAATACGTATGACATGGCTATGAAATATACCCAACCTGGAATGAGAATCAACAGAGTCAACAGTAAAACGAGGTAAAACGGCGGGTACAATACGAGTTTAAATTCCTTATATAAAAGATTTTTCAATTTAATTCTCCTTTCCTGGCATAATATACCATGATATCTTCAAGATTCGCATCGGAGATGTTGACATCCAGTCCCGGCTCGATTTCATTCGTCTTTATGAGTCCCGTAAAACCAAAAGAATTTTCCTTATATGACACGAGCATATTTTTCAGCTCTTCGAGCTGCTTTTTACTTCCCTTAACGATTTTATATGAATTTTTAAACTCATCTTTCTCCGAACTCGCAACTATTTTCCCTTCATTTATATACGTTATGAAATCGGCACACTTATCGAGATCGCTTATTATATGCGTTGAAAAAAGAATACTCTTCTCACCGTCTTCGATCAATTCCTGGAATATTTCCAGAATGTTGTCACGGGCAACGGGATCCAGTCCGCTCGTCGGTTCATCAAAGATGAACAGTTTGGCATCGTGTGATAAAGCGAGTGTGAGATTGTATTTAACCTTCATGCCATTGGAAAGTTCACAGATCTTTTTATTTTCATCTATCTTGAATCTTTTCATATATTTATGGTATGTCTCATTATTCCATCCCGAATAGAATCTTTTTACAACATCCGTCAGCGTACTCACATTCTTCTTGGGATAAAAATCAACTCCTCCAAACATGTAGCCGATATCGCTTTTTATTTTCATCTCTTCTTTTCGTATATCTTTACCAAAGATATCAACCGCGCCACTTTCTATATGAATCATATTCAGAATAGATTTCAAAGTGGTTGTCTTTCCGGCCCCATTGGCCCCGATAAATCCCATGATATAACCTTTTTCAAGATTAAAGGAAACATCACTGAGTTTAAAATTTTCATAAGTCTTATTTATTTTTTCAACTTTCAACACATCCATTATAGTCACCTCACTCTCAAGCGTGTATATTGTTCATATACAGTATACCCTATTTTTTTATTTTGTCAAGCAGGTATTTTAATAACGATAAAAAACGCAGTGAATCGATCACTGCGTAGAAAAGACATAAAAAATTTTAAAGGGGTTATTTTAATTCTGAAACTTTAAATTCAGAGTTGAAATAATTATCTTTCCCTTTCCGATATTTTTTTGAATCAAACAGGCACATTTTGCAATGTTCCATCCTATTGTCTTGCCGATTAAAATATTATACCCGTCGCAATTTATCATCACATTATCCGTGAAGATACCTTCCAGTTCTCTTCCGCCATTCATATAATTCAGTCTGTTCATGAGACCTTTATCATAGTACAGGAAACCCTTTATCCAGTTACCTTCCCAGGTTAAATTTCTATTTGCAACCACATTCCAATCGCTTCCGACAACTTCAAAATCTTCATGCTTTCCTGGCTCTTTCATTTGAACATAAACGGTATTTCCCTTTTCTGCAGATTCATAGGCTTCCTTTGATAATTCTTCAAAAATTTCAACGTCTCCATCGATAATATTATCGTATGTGGCATATGAATTTTCGGATACCGTTTTTCCCTCACTTATACAGCTTAAAAATATCATTCCTCTTTTTCCGGGAACTGTGATATGTGATACTTCTGTCACATCCATTCCTTTGCATTCCACAATTTTCTTCTCAACGACATCGTTGTTGAATCTCACGATCAGCTCGCCGTTGAATTTTTCGTTTGAAATATTTGAAATGTAAAGATTTCCATCTCTGTCCATTATAGGTAATATCTGAGAATTCAAAATTTTCAGATAATCGGTAAAGGGCTTATCGTTTCTTGAAAAATCTAAAATACCGTTGGCCTCCCAGGCTATGTCCGAAAGTTCCGTGAGAATGAATCCCCGGATTGATTTCCCGATCCTGATTTTTTCTATCTGGTACTTCAGTGCGGCAAACTCCTGCCATTGAAGTTCCTTAAAAAATGACGACGGATCTCTACCAAATTCAGGAACAATTTCGGACACCATTTCTTCTATCTTTTTTATTCCAAACAGGGGGTATTTCATCCAGTTACCCTTCCAAAGGACGGGATCGGACAATCCCCAGACACCGAATTCTGAGATTATCTTCGGTAATTTTTCTATCTTCAGATCTTCTTCTTTTTTATTTTTTTCAACTTCCTCAAACGGGACAAAAATATCGTTTGAAAAATCTTCTATCGCTTTATCCCACTTATGGACGTTTTCGGGATAAGAAAAATAAAAATGAAAATCATTTATATCGCTCCTCACATGATGATTTCCCTCACATGGGGAATTATCCACGATGAGCCTGTCCTTTATTTTTTCCTTTGAGTCGAACCAGAAGTCCTCCAGCCATTTCATTTCTTCCTTTTCGTTTAAATCCACTCCCCAGCTCTCATTTATCAGGGTCAGAATACAGAACGAAGGTTCCTTCGAATACCTTTTCATCAGATCTTCCCTCAATTTCTTCAAATACTTTTTCGATCCGGAATCGAATTTCACCGCATATGGAAGATCTATCCACAACAGTAATCCCAGTTCATTGGCCAGTTCAACGTATTTCTCCGGGGGGATTTTAACGTGATATCTCAATGTGTTAAAGCCCAGTGATTTTATCCTAAGCAGCTGTTCCCTCAAATATTCTTCGGAAGGATGAACATAATGAGTTTCGGGGTAAAAATCCTGATCAAGCAATCCCTTCATATAAAAGGGCAAATCGTTTATCAGAATTTCTCCGTCTCTTTGAATTATCTCTCTGAAGCCGACTTTAAATTCTTCTCTGTAAATTACCTCACCAGCCTTTATTATTTCCAGTACGAGATCATACAGTTTGGGACTCTCCGGACTCCATAATTTCAGATCATTCCGATTTATTGAAAATTCGGAAGTGTACACCTTCCTATAACTCTCCAGCGATCTTCCGTCGAATAAAGAATATTCTATTGAATCCCAGTTTCCTACTATATCAAGGCTGACATCTATATTATCTTTTCCCGTTATCAGTCTCCTGGAATTTATATAAGTTTCATCATTAAATATGAGTTCTACCGGCTGCCAAATACCCGTGACATTGCCATACCAGTCCTGCTTCCCTGTTATTGTGTCCTTCAATTCTCCAATGGGTCTGTCTTCAACTCTTACAATTATTTCGTTGATCTTTTCAGTCAGAATCCCAGTAACATCGAATTCAAAGGAATCAAAACCGCCTTCGTGAACTCCCGTTTCTATTCCGTTGACTATCAGGGTAGTTATCAAATCCGATCCGTAAAATTTTAAAATCTTTTTCTTATTCAAATCCTCTTCACACAGTTCAATCGTTTTTTTGTAATAGCAAACCAGAGATTCCGGATCCGGATAACTCTCAGATTTCAAAGGTACCGTTCCCGGTACATCCAGTCTCCTGTCATAGACTCTTCCATCATAACTGGCTTCCCATCTTCCATTCAAGCTGATAATCTTCCTCATTTACTTTTCACAGAACTCCTTTTATTGTTTTTTCAATCACTGCAAAAATGCCACCGTCAGTCCTCACATTGAGTACTGTTTCTGACTATTAAATTCACATCCAGTTTTTCATGGACAGTTTTTCTTTCTTTCTCATTCATAATTTTCTTCAGAATATTGAAAGCTCTTAAACCCAGTTCGTGCTTTTTGATCCTTATCGTTGTCAGAGGGGGTGTACTGAGAGAAGAAAAAAAGACATCGTCGAAACCAATTACTCCCATCTCTTCGGGACATTTGATTCCTCTTTCGGAGAGAGATTTGAGGACCCCGAAAGCCACCATGTCGTTGAAACAGAACACCGAATCAAAACTCAGTCCCTCATTCAGCATTTCGTTCATCGTTCTGTAAGCGTATTGGAGGCCCATATCCGTGTCCGAAATAAAATAATCGTTTTTATTTTTATCCTCAAAGATGAATCTTCTTAAATCCTTTTCGATATGGAGTCCCGATTCCCGCAAGGCGGTTTCAAATCCTTCGAGCCTGCTGCGGGAAGTGGAATTCTTTTCATCCGTCATCAGAACCGCGCATCTCTTTTTTCTGGTCTGTATAAGATGTTTTGCGGCCAGGTATCCTCCCTTGAAATCGTCATTGTATATCTGGCTGCATCTTTTCAATTCTTCGATATT
>JASGMR010000100.1 GCA_030156385.1 Kosmotogales bacterium | reverse complement strand
CCTTCTTCCCATCCGCCCCAGTATTCATCGTATTTAACACCCTTCACGTACTCTTCCATTTTCACATCTTCTACCATATACGGACCGGATCCCGCATCATTTGTCAAAAGCCAGTTTCTTCCATAATCACCATTTTCTCCATATGAACCTTCTTTTGCATTTTCCTGAACGGTCGCTTTATCAACGATGTACAACCTTGCCAGAGCGAGAATAAAAGGTCCGAACGGCTGTTTTAAATTGAATTTTACCGTCGATTCATCGACTGCCTCTGCATTTTCAACATATGGTGCAAAAAGATACGCGAACCCTTCTCCGATATCGAGGAGTCTGTTCATTGAGTAAGCCACATCTTCAGCGGTCAATTTATTTCCACTGTGAAAAAATACATCATCCCTCAGTGAAAAAGTATAGCTTAATCCATCTTCCGATACTTCCCAATCTTCCGCAACAAATGGCTTTATCGTGCCATCAATTTGAGGAAAAACGAGTGTGTCGTAAAAATTCACCATGGCTATTGTGTCGGAAAGATCACTCCCCACCGCAGGATCGAAATAGGTAGGCCAATCTTGCGTCGTTCTTATAACATTTTCACCCAAAACCACTAAACTACACAGAACAAATAATAAGATAACAAGGATTTTCTTCATAAAAATTCTCCCTTCATATGAGATTAAAATGACTATAAATAATAAAAATAACTAAGCACTCTTTAAATTTCCAGCGGCCTTCACTTTTATCCTCGTTGCATTTCCCGGAAGATATGCCAGAGGAATATCTTCGATCTCCACTATTTCAATACTTTCTGGATCTGCTCCGGCATCCACGGCTTCCTTTATTGCTATTTCCCTGGCCTCGGTTATCGCATCGTCTCTGGAAATCTTCAAAAGGGAATAAACCTTTTCACATTGGCCACTTATCTGAGCAATGGCCGCTCCTATGGCATTAGCCACAGAATGATTCTCGGGGCATATCACTTCGGAAATACCTTCGATTTTTTCAGGAACCAGTATCGATCCTCCTCCAACTAAAATCAGAGGAGCATTATCGTTGGTCAATTTCATGTTGTCGATATACTTCAGGATAAGGTTATACATTTCATCTTTAACTCTGTTAGCAAAATTCAAATCTATATTTGAAACTTTATTTTTATCACCAATATCGGCCATCCCTAACCTGACAGCAATATCGGTCGTAGTAAGTGTTTTACCGCCAAACACAAGTGCCTCTTCGGTGATTTTGTAACCTACACTTTCAGGGCCTAAAACGACTTTTCCATCTTTTTCCTTCACAACCGTTCCGCCACCGAGAGCAATAGAAATGAGATCGGGCATTCTGAAATTTGTCCTGGCACCTCCGATTTCCACGGCTACAGCGGATTCTCTGGGGAAAGAGTTTATAATAACTCCAATATCACTCGTTGTCCCTCCAACATCCAAAACGATGGCATTTGAAAGATTACTGAGATATCCCGCTCCTCTTATGCTGTTTGTAGGTCCGCAGGCTATGGTCAGTATGGGATATTTCAAACTGTGTTCCAGAGACATCAGCGTACCATCATTCTGACAGAGATAAATCTCCGAAGACAGTACACCCTCTTCTTCCAGAGCTTTTTTAAAAGATAACGAGATATTTTTTGCAACCTTAGATAAAGAAGCATTCAAAATTGCAGCGTTTTCTCTCTCAAGAAGACCGAGGGACCCTATCTCACTGGAAAGTGAAACGGAAATATCGTTACCCATAACTTCTTCAACCAATTCTTTAACTCTCAATTCCTGAGCATTTGATATAGGTGAAAAGACCCCCGTTATAGCTATGGCCTCCACTTTATCTTTCACTTCATCCAGAAAATTTTTAATCTCTTCTTCGTCCAGTGATACTATTTCCCTTCCATCGAATTCAAAACCGCCGTGTGCAATTGTAAAATTTTCACTGACAGCTTTCGATAAATCTTCGGGCCAGTCAATCATAGGTTCTATAGCCATAGTTGCGGGTTTACCCAGTCTAATTACCCCAACTTTACATAAATTTTTCCTCTCAACGATCGCATTGGTACAGTGAGTTGTTCCCAACATAGAATATTTTATCGATTCTTTATCTATATCACCGTCTTTTAAAACAAGATGAATCGCCTTTCTGATTCCTGTGGAAACGTCTTCCGTGGTAGGAGTTTTAACGCTATTTATGACTTTCAGATCATTGTCGATTATTACCGCATCGGTATTGGTTCCGCCTACATCAATCCCCAATCTATAACTCATTTCGAGACGCCTCCTTCGATCAGTTTTTCAACGGGAACATAATCGATATCGTATCCAAAATATCTTGGACCAACAGTTTCAATACCTTTTTCAGTTCTCCATTTTTCATCACATGGAATACCTATTACTGTAACCCTTCTGCCATATTTCAACGCTTCGGTGGTAATCGGGGTAGCTGTTTCAAGATCAAGAATACATATTAAATCGGGAACAGATGCCAATACACAATCATCCTTCTTGGCTATGAGATTTTCATTTTGAAATTCAATTGAGAAATGATCCCCTTTGTTCTCTTCAATTCCGTCTATTTTTGCAGTACCGAAGTTAAATCCCGAAGTGGTTTTTCGCAGTATATCCGTTATTTTTCCTTTAAACAATTTGAATCCTTTTATTTTATTTATAAGCTGTTCGGTCGTATCTTTCTTTGAAGCCTGTGTTTCCATTATCAATTTTCCAATTTCCGCCGAATAGGACAATATATTCCTTATCGCCGCTCTTTTCAACTGTTTTCCGGTGAGAGAATAAATACTTATCATAGCTTCTCCACCCATTTCAACGACGAGATTCCTCGCGAGGTTTTCGGCCCATTTATTGGAAATCGCATTCAATATCACACTGTTCCCCTTTTCATCTGCCAAAACCATCGGAGAAGCCGTTTCACCGAACAAATGGAAAGTAACCATCTGCAACTCCGGGAAAGCCCTTCCCATCCCGTCACAATCGACTATCGGTAACCCGAGATTCGCAGCAACGGCTATCGGAATCATAGAATTGACTCCCCCGGCCTCTATAGGAAATGTCGCAAAGACTTTTTTCCCGAGGAAGCTTCCAAGTTCTTCAAAGGCTTTTATAAATTCATTACCATTTGGAATTTTTTCAACTAAAACCGTGGGAGCTCCCATCATCGCGGCCGGGACCACCAGGGCATCATCCGGAACATCTTCTACCTTTATTAAATCAACAGGTCCATGCTTTTTCACCGCCTGAAGCGCCATGAGTTTCCCCACATGCGGATCTCCTCCCCCGCCTGTTCCTAATAGCGAAGCACCAAGAGCAATTTGCTCAATTTCTTTTTCAGATAATTTCATTTTAAAAATACCCCCAAAAGTAAATAAGATATACAAAAAATAATGTTGTTTAAAAGGTATCACTAAATAGGCGAAATGTCAAGAAAAGCCGAGAATTTTTATAATATAAGGAGTAAACAAAGTATAATCATGATTAAACGCTTGTTAAATTGTATTAAGATCCTTAAACGAGATTAATTTGTTTTTAAAAAGTTTTTATAAGACTTTGGATTTTTTATATATTTCGATTTTTGATTTTTTTCCAGTATATCTTATTAAAATTAAGTCCACCAGACACTGAATTGTAATAAAAAATCCGTTGACAGAAATTTGTTTTCAATTTATAATATGACTTAAGTTAAGTCTTATTTAAAGTGGTGATTTTCTTGATTACTAATTCGAAGGAATTGAAAAAAATAAATATCCAGAACATAAAAAATGTTTTAAAAAACAACGATTACTGTACAAAAATTTCTCTGGCGAAAAAAACCGGATTGAGTGTGGCCACCTGTGGAAATCTTTTAAATGATTTGTTAAAGACGGGTGAAGTGCTGGAAATTGAAAAGGAGCCCTCCAGCGGTGGACGGCCGTCAAGAAAGTTCATTTATAACAAGAATTTTTCATACATTTCCACTGTATATGTCAGAAAAGAAGGCTCTACGAACTCTCTGTCCATTTTCGTTATAAATCTTGGAAATGAGATACTGTTTGAAAAAACCTTCGAATACGGTGACATTGGAACCACCGAAATTGAATATGCGGTGAAAAGAATCATCGAAAAATTCCCGAAAATCAAAATTTTAAGTATCGGTATTCCCGGTGTTGTTAAGGATGGAACTGTTTCGTCGTGCGATTTTGAAAAGCTGGACAATAAAAATCTGATCGATCTGTTCAAAAAAAAATACGGATTGAAGGCAATCGTTGAAAATGATGTCAACGCCTGTGCAATCGGATATTTCAATAAAAATCTATCTGCGAATGAGGAAAGTTTTGTTTATATTTATTTTCCAATGGAGGGCATGCCAGGATCGGGAATAATAATCAATAAAAAGATTATAAGAGGTAAATCGAATTTTGCCGGCGAAATATCTTATTTACCAATTGGAACCGAGAGAGATTTTCAGGGAAAAATTCAGAAAAACTCAGATTCGTTTTCGGAATATGTGTGTAATATAGTTCACAGTATAAACTGTGTCATAAATCCAGGAAACATAGTCCTGGCAGGATATTCTTTTTCAAAAGAGATATTGGAAAAAGTCAATGTTCATCTGCAGGCAAAAATACACAAAGAACATATTCCAAAGATAACCTATGAAAGAGACATAAAAGGAAGCTATCTGGAAGGATTGAAATATCTGGCTATGGAAAACATTTCAGAAAAAATCCAGATTATAAAAAAATGACAGTTTAAGGAGAAAAAATGATTACTGTTTTTCTTTTGGCATTGATATATTTAGCATTCATAAGTCTGGGATTGCCCGATTCCCTGATCGGGGTCACATGGCCGGCAATTAGGGCAGAATGGGGAATGCCTCTTGATGCGGCGGGACTGATCACGATAATCGTTTCGGGCAATACCATCATTTCGACTCTCATGAGCGGATATTTAATTAAAAAAATTGGAACGGGTAAGATCACATATATAAGCTGCTTCTTAACCGGCGGTGCTCTGCTTGGATTTTCATTTTCTCAATCGTATTTCTGGTTAATCATTCTGGCCATACCCCTCGGTTTCGGTGCAGGTTCGGTTGATGCGGCACTCAACAATTATGTCGCTTTACATTTTAAAGCTCATCACATGAACTGGCTGCATTCATTCTGGGGTATCGGAGCAACTCTTGGCCCACTCATTGTTTCCGCAACTATTTCAAAAACGGAGTCCTGGAGATCCGGATTCAGAGTTATTTCTATAATTCAGCTTTCCCTCGCCGTTGTCCTGCTGTTCAGTTATCCGTTGTGGAACATGCATCAAAAACAGATTGATATCGAAGAAAAGAAAAAAGATAAAGATCAAGGAGATATTGATAAAAATACAGAGAAAAAGAAGAAAAAGATTTTCAGAATAAGGGGAGTGAAAGCGGCCATCGCGACCTTTATCTTTTACGTTGCCACGGAATTATCGGTCGGCTTGTGGGGAAGCAGTTTTCTGGTTCACGTAAAAAATATATCGATAGAAACGGCGGCAACCTGGATAGCCATGTACTACGGTGGAATAACTCTCGGAAGATTCATTTCCGGATTCGTATCTTTCAAACTCAAAAACACTCAAATGATAAGAATTGGGATTCTCATGGCACTGACCGGTACGGTTTTGTTCAGTTTGCCATTACCGGATTTCATGTTGTTCATATGCTTGATTCTGATGGGTCTGGGACTCGCGCCGATTTTTCCGTCGATGCTGCATGAAACACCCCGGAGATTTGGTAAAGAATATTCACAGACGATCATAGGGTATCAAATGGGGTTTGGTTACATAGGCAGTACATTTCTCCCCCCTTTGGTGGGAGTTATACTGGAGAATACGACTATGACTCTTTTCCCGTTTTTCCTTATCGCATTCATAATCCTGATGTTATTCTTCTCGGAGAGTATCAGGAATATAAAATATTCAAAATAATTCAGGAAAAGAACCATTCATCCCACGACATAAATTTATAAATAGAATTTTCATCGGGAATTTCAATTCAAGATTATTTTCAAATTGTTTATTCGAAGAGATTACCGAAGAATTTTTCTCTTCCCAGGGTATTAAGTGCATCTATTTTCCTCTTTTCAAAAAAGTCCTCCACTTTTCCCCTTCGAAAATACCACAGGCAATCGATTAAAATGTTCAGTTTGCATACATCGAATATATGTCTTTTTTCAAGGAAACTCATCGGTCTGTATTTCAGGTACTCCCGTAATATGTCTCTGCACTCATCAAAAACCAGAATGTTCTCTTCACGATCGAATTTTTCCCAGGTCTTCCATGAAAACTCCGGTAAAAACGGATTCATGAGCGATACGAGATCGTACGTGAGATATGTGTAATTAGCATCATCGAAATCTATGAGTGCCACAAATCTGTCATCATCAAAAAAGATATTCGAATAATGAAAATCGCAGTGGCATACTCCCCTGGTCAGATTGGAGGGCAAATTCAGTTTTTCTAGTTCTCCAGCCATCCACCAGTATTTCTCTTTCGCATTCTCGGAACCTATTTCACTGGCTTTTTCCTTCGCCAGATTTCTGCAGAATTCCTGATTATAATTCCATCTGAATTTCCTGTACACAGGTCTGTAATTTTTGGTAATGCCGTTCAGTTCTGCAACCTTTTTTATCAGCAGATTTCTCTGAATTATCGTTGGATTTTCAACATGTTTTCCTTCAATGAATTCGAATATCATTAAAGATTTGTCTTCATGAAAATTGATATAGCCCCCCGAGACATCCTTGACCGGTGACGCGGTGGGATAACCATGCTTCAAAAGATAAATTATAAGGTTCAGCTCAAAGAGAACCGATTCTTTGCTTCTTTCCTCGCAATAGTATCTCAAAACATACTTTCTTTTTTCTGTGATCAAAAGATAATTCAACTGAACCGATCCCGATTCAATAGATTTAAAGTGCACTAATTTGCCTATATTATATTTTGAAACTATTTCTTCGATATCAGAAATATTCAAATGTTTCTTCACTGCCATATGATTCACTCCGAAAGTAAAACTTTTTATTTATGATTACACCTTACCATCTTTTCAAATAACAACAAGTATAAAAACAGCTTCTGAAAATTGGTATTTATACAGATAAAAACCGAACATTCCACAAAAAACTATATTCACATTGTTACAGACAAATCCAACCGGGGCAAATTCGGGAATAAATTTGTTTATAAATATTTCTTTATAAAATCTTTCACTCTGGGGAGACTTTCCTCTATGTATTTTTTCGGATCATCGTGATTAATATCCAGAACATAATTCATAAAATTCACCCTTCTGGCCGTCATGAGAAGATCGATATAAAACCCGTTAAAATCAATATCGTTTATTATCTCCGAGTATCCCTCTAAAAGGGAGTTTTTAACCTTAGAATAATCGAATTTATCACTGTACTTATAATAATACAGAAAAACCGAAATATCATGTATCGGGAGTCCCAGCAGAGCTTCTTCAAAGTCAATTATCTTCAGCTCATCTCCGTCGACCAGAATGTTCCAGGGATTCAGGTCCGCGTGAATCAATTGAGGTTTTGAATTCTCATACAGGTTATTCAATTCATTATCCAGAACCGGAATGATATAATCCATTGTTTTTATAAATTCATCGGGAACCACGTTTTTGAATTCAGTTTTTTTATACACGGGAACTTCTCCGCGATAGTAAAAAACCTTATCCCATTTCTTGGGATTCAAATTCTCCGGAATAATTACATCTTTCGTCGCTGTGTGCATCTCCGCGATAATTTTACCCATTCTCCTGAAAAGTCGGTACGATTCTTTACCGCAAAAAACTTCCCCTTCTATCCATTCATAAAGGATGGCCCTTTTTGGAAGCGGGGTGTATTTCGATTTTGCTACCACGACTCCGTCACCGTTTATCGAATGAACGATATCAGGGATCGGAACGTTCGATGCCCTATTTACAGCATCCATGAAGAATACTTCTGCCAGATTATCTTCGATTTTACTG
>JASGMR010000099.1 GCA_030156385.1 Kosmotogales bacterium | reverse complement strand
AAAAATAATACGAAAAATAACGATATATACAAAAATATCAATAAAGCTTTTTTCATAAACATTCCTCCTTTATATTTTTACAAAATACGTGTGATGTTTTATATAATATTAATTTTGTCAATTTATTTTAAATTTATACAATCTATTATATACCGAAATATATATGAAATCAATAAATGTGAATTTAAATTTGTTAAAAACGTTTATATAATTTTTTTTGCTTTATAATATGAATAATAGACAAAAACTAAGATTTGTTTTGGAAAATAAAAACTTTCAGTGTTAATCGCATAAATTTCACTTTATGAAGATGAATCCATGCGATCCCGGTTATAAAGAAGTGTTTACAAATTTTTTTAATTTTTTTACTGATCAATTTTATGAGTGATTCAGTTGTAAATCGATAGTTTAAAAAATTGAGAAGGAAAAATATTATCTTTGAAGTATTATTTAAACTTGAAAATAAGTTTAAAATTATGATAAAAATATAGCGGTTTTATATCTAATTTTTTATGATTTGTTAAAACTGTTTTTATGTTCTCTTTTTTCTTTGTACATTTTATGATCGGCATCCCTTATATAATCATCAAGGGATTTGTTTGCATCGGAATCGCATTCAACCGTTCCATGACTCAGCCTATATTTGCAATCTTTTTGCTCAAGATTTTTTTCTTCTATTTGCTTTTTTATTCTGCTGTTCCAGATAACTTCCGCTTCATTCAATGCACAATTATAAAAGTAGATAATAAACTCGTCTCCGCCCACTCTCGTTAAGATGTCACTTTTTCTCAGATTATTTTTTATAATTTTAACAACATCTTTTATGTACATGTCTCCTCTTTCATGACCAAATCTATCGTTGATCTCTTTCAGGTTATCCAGGTCTACGAATACTAAAGCAAATTTCAAATTATTATCGATACAGTATTTGAATTTTTCATTCAACAGCTCCATGCCATACATTCTGTTGTAAGTATTGGTCAGATAATCATATTTTGAAAAATATTCCTTTTTTAATTCAGCCTCTCTTCTTTTTTCAAATAAAAAAAACATAAAAAAGCCTAAAACAAAGATAAGAATTATTCCAAAAATAATTACAACAGAAACACTGGTATTAAGTGGATTAAAAATTTCTTTTAACTCTTCCGGCGATATGTAATCTATCAAAAACCAGCTTCTATCAGCGCACAAAACATTTTCTTCAGTGAATACCTCAAGAGGTATTTTGAAAATAACGAACAAGCCATTTTCAGTCTTTATGTAGTCATTTCCATTCGTTATTAAATACCACTCTTCTTCGAATTCACTGGAAAATGAAATTTGTTCATTCTCATACATGAATCCCCAACGCTTCGATTCGTCTTCATGATACAACCAGTATCCATCGTTGTTAACCAGCATTGTTTTTCCGTATATATAATATGAATGTTCGAAAATATCGAATAAATTTGCTGCAAGGTAATTTATAACCACTATTCCTACCACTTCCCCATCTCTATAAACGGGCGTTCCATACCTCTGCATTGGTTTTGGAGGTTCTTCAATAATTTCGTTTTCTATGTTCAAATCAAGCGGTGATATATAAATAGAATCGTCCGGAAGTTTTATCGTTTCAATGAAATAATAGCGATCTTCTTTGTTTTGAAGTTCGTCTTCGTGAACTATAAAAGGATTTCCATCGTTATAATTTATTCTGATGATTTCATTTCCATTTTTATCGATGTACCTCACTTGATCATAAATTTTTTTTGCTTCCACAAAATATAAAAAACCGTTCTGAAGCTCTTCATATGAAAAATTTCCCATATGTTCTAAAATATTTTTTAAAAATAATAAATCCGAAATCGTATTACGATTTTCATTCAAAAAGAAGTCATGATAATCGTTTAAAGAATTTATGTTGGTACGGTATATTTCTTTCGTCCACTCATCTTGAATGTAATTTTTTATATATACGATGGAAATTGTAAAAAGCGTTATAGCTATAGAAATATAAATTACAAATTTAAAAAAAACCTGTTTTTCAAATAATTTTTTCATTCAACTCCCTCCCTCATTATTGTTTTTTAAATAAAATTAGGAGTGTTTCTTGATAAAAGGAATTATTTCTTTTATTGAAACGGGTTTACAGAAAAGATATCCCTGTCCATAATCGCAATGAAGGCTTTTCAGCAGAGTTCTCTGTTCCTCTGTTTCAATACCTTCTGCAATGGTCTTCAAATTCAGGTTTTTAGCCAGAGAAATAATCGTTCTGACGATGTTTTCGTTGGATTTATCATCATTGTCAATGTCTATAATAAATGATTTATCTATTTTAAGAAAATTCACTGGAAGTTTTTGAAGGTAACTCAAAGATGAATACCCCGTTCCGAAGTCATCTATGCTTAAATAGAATCCCTCTTTTTTCAATATATTCAATTTGTTCAAAGTGGATTCCATATCTTTCATAAATGTGCTTTCGGTAATTTCTATATTCAATTTCCTTTTATCGACTTCTTCGAATGAAATTAAAATATCGGAAACAATATCATCTCTCAATATCTCTTTCACGGATAAATTGAAAGATATCGAAACGTCTATATCATTATCATTGAGTAATTTTAAATCACTTTTCACTTTTTTCATAACGAGCATATCAAGTTTATGAATTAATCCGGTTTCTTCTGCTATATTGATAAATATATCCGGACTGATAAAACCGTACTTCTCACTTTTCCATCTGGCTAAAGATTCGAGTTTTTCTATTTTGTTGGTATTCAGATTCAAAATAGGTTGATAATATAATGATAAACTTTTACCGGTCATTATTGCGTTTCTTAATTCCTGTTCCAGCAGAGTTCTCTTGTTCAGATCAACACTCTGTTTTTCATTGAAAATACAAGCTCCTTTTTCCCTTAAAAAGGCATTAGTCAGAGCAATCGAGGCATTTCTGGATAGCAAATGATAATCGGTGCCATCGTCCGGATAAATAGCTATTCCAATTTTTGCACTCACATTCACATGTTGATCGAATATTTTAAAGGGCTCCTCAAATACAGATAAAATTTCTTTGAGTTTTTCAGTTACATTATTTTTATCACAGTTTTGAAGGATTATTGCGAATTCTTCTCCTTCTAGTTTAAACAATTCATCCCTTCTGTGAATAGTATTGGAAATCTTTTCTCCTATTTTTTTTAGCAAAAGGTCGCCGATTTCATGGCCAAAAACGTCCTTAACATTTTTGTATCTTTCAATATTAATTTGAATCAAAGCAAAGGAGATTCCTTTATAATCATGATAATTTATCAACTTTGAAAGTCTCTCTATCAAATATCTTCTGTTTGGCAACCCCGTTATGGAATCATGTAATGCGATATATTGCAGGTTATTTTTTTCGGATTTCAGTTCTTCTTCTAAGTTTTTTCGTTTTATTATATTTCCTATCTGCTGGGCGAATATTTCCAGCATATCCTTTGTGGATTTATTGAGCTGCCCGTGCTTCTTTTTGAATCCTATATTCAAAAAACCGACGGTCCTTTTTTCCACGACTATTGGAAATGAAATAGAATAATTAATTTCCTTTTTTAGTAACTCACTGTTTACTATGGATGAATACTCACTTACATTTTTTAATTTATCAGTTAAATTCCACAGCTCTACCGTTTCGGTCTTTTCGAGCAGAAAATTTATATCATTCTTTGTGAGAAAAACTTTTTTTATCTGTTCTTTATTTAAGAATGTAGCCTCTTTAAATCTATATACATTGGATTCATCTTCAATTAAAATACTCAGCTCATCTATTCCATCAACAGAATTTTTCAATCCTTCCAATATTATATTATATATACTCTCATCGAGTTCTCCGGAGAGTATCCTTGAGACCGTTTGAACGAGATTTTGTTTGAAATTGGTTTCTCTTAAAATATCCATTCTTCTTTTAACTTCTTCATTGATATCGTGAAAGGAAACCAACCTCACCCTCTTTCCACCATATTTAATATTTCTTCCGATAATTCTGACCCATCTTTCAACACCATTTGTATCGATGATTTTACATTCGTAATCGTTTTCAGTATCTGGATTTTTTTCAAAAGTTCTTTTCTTTTCCTTCACAACATCAACGAATTCAGGATGAATAAAATTCCAGATATTTTTATACTTAAAATCCCTTCCGTTAATACCGAGCATTTTAATGGCTGCGGGGTTAACATAAATAAATTCATCATTTTGAATTATGAATATTCCAATTGGGATAGATTCTGTAAAAGTTCTGAATTTCAATTCACTTTCTTCCAGCGCCTTCTGGGCCCTCACCCAGTCAGATATATCTTCTATTGTGCCTTCGTATATGTATTTTCCGCTCTCGTCGTTCAATGCCCTTGCATTTTCTATAACCGTTATCGGCGAGCCGTCTTTTTTTCTCAATTTAGTTATGAAACCCTTTACATAGCCATTCTTTTCTATTAATCTTTTGAAATTTTCTCTCGGGTAACCGGTTAAATCTATTATTTCGTTTTTTCCCTTTTCCAATTCTTCAAAAGAATCATAACCCACCATGTTTAAAAATGCAGGGTTAGCGAAGAGTATTTTTCCATCGGGAGCCGTCCTGTATATCCCGATGCTTGTGTGCTCGAACAAGTTTCTCAATCTTTTTTCATTTTTTTCAATCTCTTCCTGCAATTTTTTTTGAGATTTCTCCATTTCAATCTTGTACAATGCAAAAGCAATATCCTCGGAAACTTCCCGGAAAAGTTCCATCTCTTCTTCATTATCAAGATAATCCGGGGGGACTGTTGCTGACAAGATTCCCCAGGTTCTTCCTGAATAAGATAACTTTAAAGAAACAGCAGCCTTTTTTTCACAATCGTTAAAATTTGGACATTCCCTACAATTATCAGAATCCTTCACAAAAAATATCTCATTTTTATTCAAAATATTTTTTATACACGGTATATCGAGTGATTTGATTTTTTTTATAAAAATTGGTTCATCGCTGATCTCTCCGGCGGAAGCGAATTCTTTGTATTTACCATTTTTATCGAAGGTTATTATGAAAGAACTCAAATAACCCCTTGTCTTAACGAACTCCTGGCAAGCTTTTCTTATAAGCTCCTTTTCGCTGTTTTCTTTTGTTATGAGCTTATTTATATTTGTGATTGCCTTTATCAACCTATTCAAGCGCATCAAATTTTCTTCCATTTTTCTCTTTTCGGTTATATCTTCTCCGGAACTGACAATAGCAACAATTTCATCGTTTTTATCTTTTATATAAGTATTTTTCCATGATATCAATCTTTTCTTTTTATCCTTTGTCAGTACATAATTTTCAAAATTTTTAACTTCATTTGTTTTTCCTCGCATAATCATACTGAAAACTTTTCTTACTCTTTTTAATTCTTCTTCACTCAATGCAGTTTTAATCCAATTTTTCCTGTGCAAAAATTCTTTTGAATATCCCAATATTCTTGAAGTTGTTTCGTTCGAAAAAATTATTTTGCCGTCTTTTCCAACGACTAAAAAAATAATATCCGATAGATCTAAAAATTTTTCGAAACTTTTCACTTCATCTATAAGACTATTTTCGCTTTTCTTAAAAACCTCTATTTCTTCCCCAGTTCTTTTATTTTTTCCCATATCTCTGTCCCCATAAAATTCAATATATTTATTATATCTGATTTAATTCGCATTAAGCAAATTAATTATATTGTATAAAAATAGTTTTTTCATTCATAATATGGCAGAGTAAATAAAATATCTTCAATACACTTTGTTTCAAAAGCGAATTATATTATAATTAAAAAGAAAGATATTTACAGGAGGTGAAGAAGTGATGGTAGATTATCATGAACCATACGAATTATTGAGTGATAAGACAAAGGATGTATCAAAAGCGTTGAGCAGTTTAAAAGAAGAGATTGAGGCCATAAACTGGTATAACCAGAGAGTTGACACAGCTAATGATGAAGAAATAAAGGCGATAATGGCACATAACAGAGATGAAGAAATTGAACATGCATGTATGGCAATAGAGTGGTTAAGAAGAAACATGGAAGGATGGGATGAAGAACTGTCCACATATCTTTTTAAAGAAGGAAAGATAACGGAACTCGAAGAAGCTGCAGAAGGAGAAGAGAGCGAAGGCAGTGACGACAGCTTAAAAATAGGAGATCTGGAATAGGAGGTAAAGAGATGGATTTATTGAAAAAAGAATTGGCCCCAATCAGCACAAAGAGTTGGGCGGAAATAGAGAAAAGAGCTCAGGAAGTATTGAAATCACAACTATCGGCAAGGAAAGCGGTGAAAGTAAAAGGTCCGATGGGATGGGACTACACACATGTACCGGAAGGAAGACTTGAAGGAAAAGAAGAAGGAAATGAAGTGAAGGCGATGAACTATGCTGCCAGGCCGTTGACAGAGACGAGGATAGAATTCACGCTCGACAGATGGGAACTGGACAACATAGAAAGGGGAGCAGAGAATCCCGACCTGGGAACGCTGGAAGAAGCTGCGAAGAAAATAGCGATATATGAGGAAGAAGCTATATACAAGGGAAATCCCGCAATAGGAATAAAAGGGCTGGATCATTACAGTAAAGGAAATACGGTGAAGGTAGAAGAAGAAGGATCTGGAATAATGAAAGCGATAACGGAGGCATCTATAAAACTCAGGAAAAAATTTGAAACACCTCCGTATGTTCTGATAGCGGGGAAAAAATTCCTGGAAAAATTGAACACCACTGTACATTCATATCAGATAACGAAATGGATAAATGAATACATAGGAACGGAGATACTTTTCAGTTTTGCGATAGAAAATGCATTGATGATACCACAGAGAAGTAGTGATCTGGAATTGACGATAGGAGGGGATTTTTCGATAGGCTATCAATCGCACGATGCAAGAAAAGTTAAGTTATTCATAAGCGAATCATTCACCTTCAGAGTATTGAATCCGGAGATAGTTGTAAAACTGGAAGTGTAAATAAAAAAAATTCAATCATATAAATTAAAGGCCGGTCATTATGATCGGCCTTCTTGTTGAAAAACCACCATCCAACGAAATGGTGGTTTTTTAATGCAGAATCAATCGAACTTAGGAGTTGATAAAATTTCTCGGAAAGGTTATAATGACTGGAAAAACTTATCATTCAAATAATACTCCCTTTAATTGAAGAAATGGTAATGATTATAGAAACCATTTTAATATTTTAATAATAAAAAAAATTCATCGATTGTCGGTAAGATTTATGGAATTTGTAGATCGTGAGTTAAAAATTATATATAAAAATTTACTGTAATCTGTCTTAAGAAAAATAGCATAATGTGTAGCAGGATTATTTACTTTAATTTATATCTGATAATATATGCGGAAAAATTCTGTGAAAAATAAATAAAAGTTGTATGTAGTATAATATTTTTTGGAAATACAGGGGGGATATATGTTTTCAAATTTTTTCACGAATAAATTTAAACCTAATTATTTCATATTGTTAGCGATTTTAAGTTTATTAAAGACATTTCTTCTTTATGTATATGCAATAGAAAACATACAGTTGGAGTTAATAATAGGCACGTTAGTCAGTATAACAATAATATTTTCGATCACCAATTTAGTCAAGAAGAATCGTAGAATAAAACTTTTTGCAGTTTATTGCATCATTTCAGGTATACTTTTTGTTGATATACTTTACTTCATGTATTTTGGTTTCATGCCGTCGATAAGAGAGTTACTTCTTATCACTCAGATTGGAAAAGTGAAGCAATCGGTTTATTATGCACTGAATCCTGTGTGCTTTTTGATGCTTATAGATATTCCCATCATTTATATATTGTTGAGAAGAGCAAAGTATGTTGAAAGTGAAAAAATTAACAGGAATCCAAATTTTTTAATAGTCCTTTTTATGCTAATTACGGTTTTTTTGTTCTTGTTTCCCAACAACATTTCTAAAGCATCTTTTTTATTCAACAGATATGGAATATATGCATATCACTTTTATGATTTATATGACAGTTTTCATGATAACGAAGGAGTTGCGGACGGAAAAACAGAA
>JASGMR010000098.1 GCA_030156385.1 Kosmotogales bacterium | reverse complement strand
CTGTGCTATTTTTAAGTGGTTAAGCTTTTTCGCTCTTGAGCTTTTTTCAGCCTGTTATCAATTACCCGTTCTCTATTATCTAAGCTGTTTTTTAGCTTTTTTATTCTCTACTCTCTTCTTAACAGAAAAAGAGAGAAGCTTTTAAGCCTCTCTCTTTTGTTTATCGTTTGTTTTTTATGCTTTGAAATATTATTGAGCTGCGTTCAGAATGGTTATTCTTCCTTCCAGTTCCGGTGCGATAACTCCCATATCTTCAACATATTCCATGAAAGCATCTCTGAGAAAATGTTTTGTTCTGAGAACTTCTTTACACTCTGCGAGCATAGTGTATAGATCTCCACCACCTGTAAGGAAATCATTTGCAACTAATTTGTATGTTTTATCCATATCTATTGGCTCACCATCTACAGTAACGGAAACGATTCTTTCTCCGACTTCCTTTGAAGCATCAAAGGTGTATTCCATTCCGGAAACCTGGAGAAAACCTCCCGCTGCTCCAGGATACCACGAAACTCCATGTTCCAGTGCATCCCAGATCGTTTTTCCAGTTGCCTCAACGACTACGACTATATTGTCGAATGGTAAAACTGTATAAATATCTTTGATCGTGATATCTCCCTTTTCAACGCTTGCTCTGACTCCACCACCGTTCTGTATACCGACATCCGCTCCGGTCAGGTATACCAGACTATCTGCGATCGCATTGGCAAGATTCGATTCCTTCAGTCTTACCGTTGATCTTTCACCATCAAGATCAACCGAAGTCTCTCCGACAACATCATTCAGCCTGTCATCCATTTTGGAAACGTATTTATCGGCTAAGAGCTTTGCTGTGGGGTCCTCGGGAAGATTTTGAGACATGAAGACGTTTGAAAAGTTGAATCCGACAGGAGAATCGTTCCAGAAGTTTATATTCAACTGTCCGACCATTTCTGCATGTTTACCTGCAGATACCAGATAACTGTCTCCCATTTTTTTAGGGAACGCAACGATATCGTTTCCTCCACCGAGAACGAAATCAAAACCCTCGGTCTGTGAAGCGATTTTACCATTGTCTCCATGACAATGAACTAAACCAATTACAACATCTGCTTCGTCTTTTACTTCATCAACATATCTTTTTGCTGCATCAAAATGATCCATGAACGTTATTCCAACAACGTTTCTTGGATGTGTGTACCATGCACTTGTGTCATCCGTCAATCCAACTATAGCGAATTCGATTCCATCAACTTCAACGAATACATACGGACTGAGGAAATCCGGATAACCGGCATTATGATATGTGTTTGCAGATAAGAAGGGGAAATTGGCGAGTCCTGCATTTCTTTCCATAACATTGAACGGGAAATCAAAATCGTGATTACCAAGAACCATTGCATCGTATCCCATCATGTTCATTATGTTTATTACAGGTTCACCTTCAAACAGATTTGCAACATTCGTATTGTATGGAGCATCTCCAATATCGAGCATGAGGAGATCCGGCTGTCTTTCCCGCATCTTTTTAACGTAATCGACTATCTTTGTTATTCCACCGATGAAGTAATTGGCCCCGCTCGGCTTATAGGCTTCGATATGTCCGTGAATATCCGCTGTTATAAGAACTGTGACAGTCTTAAATCTTGGATCTCCAACAACGCTGAAAAGAATTGCAGCAGCCTGTGCTTTTGTCAGATTCTCTTCGGTGAGCATCAATTCTTCTGGAAAAGCTGTGAATTCTTCTATTAAAAGTTCAACTGGATTTTCCGAATTTATTCCGAAAACAATTTCTCCGATCATCTGCGAGAAATCTTTTCCCGAAATCCCAGCTTCAGGATTGAAGCTATCTGCAGGAGAAATTATTCTTGCGGAAGATAATCCTTCAATATATTTCTCATTCACATTACCTTCAGTATCCTTGAATGACGGAATTGTGAATGTCTCGTCGATTACTCCGAGTCCGTTGGAATATTCAAACTTCTTTTCTAAATCGCCTTCAACATACATAGGTTCGATCTCCGCCAGATAAAACGCTTCTACGAGCCATTTAGCAGCCATTTCCCTTTTCAAGGATTCATCAGGGAAAAATTCAGTTCCATCTTCAACTACCTTTTTTTCTACTAAACCTTCTATCGCATATGCATATTCACTATCTGCGATATCGGTAAATTTGCAGTCAACTGCAAAAACGACCGTTCCAAAAAGCAACGCCAGCAAAAGAGATGTTACCAAAAAAATCCTTTTCATTCTTTCTCCTCCTATTATGAGATAGTATAATTATACTTCATTTACGTTTTTTATAGTTTTAAATAATTATAACTAGATTAAGCTCTTATTCGGAATATGTTAATTGATAAAAATCCGGATAAAAAAAACGATATAAAACGCTGAAGCAGGGCCTGAGCATTTGTGAAAATTTTTTTGAAAAAATATATAAAAATTATGTGAACAGATAATAAATTCTTATCAACGGTTTTAGAACATGCTCAATGAAAAAACGTAATGTTACATACATCAAAAAAATTCGCATACCTCTTTGAACATTTCTATAATTTTAAGATGAGGAAGAAGATGATGATGACGATGAAATCCTTCTTCTTCTTCCTTCACTTCTTCTACTTCTTCTCTTGTCTTTTCTTGTCTTGTCTTAAGAATGTCACACCCTTTGTTGAACCCTTTAGTCAACCGGTTATTAACCTGTGTGTTAACCTTCTTATTCAACCCTTTATCCAATGACTCACTTAACCCTTTGTCCAACATGTCATCATTGATAAATCCTGTGTCCGTGTTTATATAGTAAATACCGCATTTATTTTTATATCCTTTTCTATAACTTATGAGTCCCAGATTTATGAGGTGTTTTCTCGACTTTATCAGGGTGTTTTGAGAACAACCGATGGTTTCTGTTAATTTTCCATTTGGCAATCTGAATGGGTTCTTCCAATTGAGCCGGTTACAGATGTTCAGCAATACAAAGAACAATTTAGTTGTTGTTGGAGATATTCTGTTTTCCATATCCATATTCCAGAAATCTAGTTCTCTACTCTCCGTTCTCTTTGTGTATGTCCTGATCTAATTCTCTGTTATCTTGTTTTGTTCCTTCTGTACCCTGCATCCTCGACCCTGTACCCTCTTTTCCTATGGTTTTCCCATTGCTTTCCAATTGCTTAACCATTGTTTAACCATTGCCAAACAATTGTTCTGCTATTGTTATCCAATCGTTCAACGATCGTTCTTCATCCAATATTGTTGTATGATTGATATTATTGATGTTTTGTGGTAATTATTTTCTTATAATTTCAACATAAATCCTTGAATTTAAAATTAATTTTAAAAAAATATATTAAATGAGATCTTTATTTTCAAAAAAATTATATTCATTTATTTAATACTCTCGTAATATTATTAATTTTGTGATAAAATTAATACGTTGAAGGAGGTGTGGGAATGAAAAAAATTTTTATTATTTTGGTGCTGTTAATGCTTGTTGTATGTACCTTTGCAAATCTTGTTGTATATACAAGCGTTGATGAAGCGAATGCAAGAAAAATTTTAAATGCATTTTCAGAGGAAACAGGGATAAAAGTTGATTATGTTTTCCTTTCTTCCGGTCCTGCTCTGGCTAGAATCGAAGCCGAATCAAACAATCCCCAGGCTGATGTATGGTTTGGAGCCCCGATGGCAAATCATATAATAGCAAAGGATAAGGGTTTGACAATGCCTTATAAAACTGTCAGTGTCTACGGAGTTTCTCCGGAATTTTATGATATTGATGGATATTTCCATCCGATCTATATGAATCCACTAGGGGTGGGAATAAATACTGAAGTATTAAAACAGATTGACGGGCCAATGCCAGTCAAATGGGAAGATTTATTGAATCCTGCTTATTCTATGATGATACAGTATCCTAATCCGCAATCATCCGGTACGGCTTATTCATTTATTTTAGGATTAATTGAAGTATTCGGCGAAGATGGGGCAATGGAATTTTTAAGAAATCTCGCTCCCAATGTACAGACTTACACTCAAAGCGGAACCGGTCCATCAAAAGCTGTAGGCCCCGGCCAAACGGCGATGGGAATCCAGTTTACTCCGGCTTTCTTCCAATTTATGGAACAGGGATACCCGATCGCTGTAGTATTCCCGGAAGAAGGCGTCCCGTATGAAATAGCGTGTACTTCCATCATAAAGGGTGCAAAAAATGTGGAAGAAGCGAAGGCATTAATCGATTGGATCGTTTCGAAAAAAGGACAACAGCAGATTGTAGATCAGAAAACTTATTTTTATCCAATTCGTCCGGATGTCGATTTTGGATCACTTCAGCCATTGTCAACTATAAAACTTCTTAAAGTTGATGAAAATTGGGCTGCGGAGAACAAATCAAGGATTGTTGAAAAATGGGTAGAAGAGGTACTGCCTTATTAATGTCATAAATGGGGGCTATGCCCCCTTTTTTTGGAGGTTCCTGTGGGTGTAAAATCCGAAGAGATCAAAAACAGAACGAAGAATTTGATTAAAGATCCGTTATTGCTGATAACGATTATCGTTATTTTTGTATTGATAGCGATTTTTATAGTTTATCCACTGCTAAAAGTTTTCTTTGTAAGCCTGAGAGAACCTTCAGGGAATCTGAGCTTCAGCGCCTATGGAAAATCCCTGTCCAACAGATATATGTTGCAGGGTTTTCGTAATAGTCTGGTAGTCGCAGGTTTAACAGCTTTCTTTGGAATGTTTATCGGTTACATATTCGCATATACGATCAACAGAACCGATATCCCTTTCAAAGGATTCTTCAGAACGATAGCGATTATGCCTATAGTGTTCCCGCCATTTATCGGGGCGCTTTCAATAATAATGCTGTTTGGATTCAATGGGCTGATCACGGCAAATATTTTTGGAATAAGAAATTTTCCTGTATATGGATTCTGGGGATTGATGATTGCCCAAATTGTTTCATTCTTCCCGGTTGCATTCATCACCCTCGATGGTGTAATTGGCACGATCAGTCCCACACTTGAAGACGCAGCCTTCAATCTGGGTGCGAATAGGTGGCAGGCCTTCGTAAAGGTCATTCTTCCCATGTCAGTTCCCGGTATAGCAAGTACGATGCTGATACTGTTCATCGAATCGCTTGCAGATTTTGGAAACCCTTTGATTTTAGCGGGCAGCAGATTTCCGATACTTTCGGTTCAGGCTTATCTGCAAATTACCGGAATGAACGATACCCGGGGAGGTGCTGCGATTGCAATATGGTTATTGATCCCGTCGCTCATAGCTTTCATCCTTCAAAAATACTGGGTCGCAAAGAAAAAATATATAACTGTTACGGGAAAACCTACGATCTCCGTTTTAAAGAGTGTCAGCAAACCCATGAAATGGTTTCTGTTCTCATTGTGTGTGATTTTTTCAATTTTCATATTGATAATATATGTAACTATTTTTTGGGGGGCATTCACTCAATCCTGGGGAATGAATAATACATTCACTCTGAATAATTTTAAATATGTTTTTGATGTTGGCCTGCATTCAATCATTGACACGTTGATCATCGCTTTAACTTCAACTCCTGTTTCAGCTTTATTGGGAATGATAATCGCATTTTTACTGGTAAGAAAAACATTCCCTGGAAAGAGACTCATGGAGTTCTCATCGGTACTGAGTTTTGCAGTTCCCGGTACCGTAATCGGAATCGGTTATATTTTTGCGTTCAACACTCCGCCATTTTTATTGACGGGCACTCTGGCAATACTGGTATTTAATTTTGTTTTCAGATATATGCCTGTTGGGATCCAATCCGGAGTCGCACTCTTAAATCAGGTGGATCCGGCAATAGAAGAGGCTGCTTACACTTTGGGAGCTGATAACAGACAGGTTTTTTCAAAAATAACCCTGCCACTTATAGTTCCGGCATTTTTTTCGGCTCTTGTATTCGCTTTTGTGAGAGCGATGACTGCTATAAGTGCCGCTATTTTTTTAGTCTCAGCAAACTGGAATTTGATAACGGTACAGATTTTGAGTCAGAGTGATTCCGGAAGATTATCCGAAGCGTGTGCATTTTCGGTAATTCTGATCGTAATGATAATGGCATTCGTTTTCATATTAAAGTTATTTTTAAAGAATAAAATCAGCCTTTCAAATAATAATACTATCTAGATCTGGAGGGAAACAATGGGACTTGAGTTAAGAAATATAAAAAAAGTGTTCAAAAGCTTAAACACCGAAACGGTGGCGGTAAAAGATTTCAATCAAAATATTGAAGAAGGGAAACTCGTGACACTCTTAGGTCCTTCCGGTTGCGGAAAGACGACTACTCTGAGAATGATAGCAGGATTTGAGATTCCCACAGGCGGAAGAGTATTTTTGAATGACGTTGATGTGACTAATCTTCCTCCAAACAAAAGAAACATATCCATGGTTTTTCAGAGTTATGCGTTGTTTCCTCATCTCTCCGTCGAAGACAACATATCTTTTGGACTGAAAATAAAACATCTGAATAAAAAAGAAATAGCAAAAAAGATAAATGCCATGATAGATCTGGTTGGATTGAGAGGTTTGGAAAAGCGCAGGCCAGAACAGCTTTCAGGTGGTCAGCAACAGAGAGTAGCTCTTGCCAGAAGCCTCATTATGGAACCCCTCGTCCTTTTATTTGATGAACCCTTATCCAACCTCGATGCCAAACTGAGAGAAAGCATGAGGTTGGAGATAAGAAGAATTCAACAGGGAGTGAACATCACGAGTGTTTATGTGACACACGACCAGGTGGAAGCGATGAGTATTTCAGATATAATAGTCGTTATGAATAAAGGGGAAGTGATGCAGATAGGAAACCCCTTCGAAATATATGCAAAGCCAAAAAACAGTTTTGTCGCGGATTTTATAGGAAGGGTGAATTTTATTGATGGTAAAGTTGAATCGCTTGACGGAGAATACGTAGTGTTGAATTGTCCTCTGTTGAGAAAAAAAGTAATTGGAATAAATGGAGATAAATTGGAAATCGGAGATTCGGCCAGAGTTGTTTTGAGACCGGAATCCTTATCCGATAAGAAAGAAAGCAGGGAAAACAGTATAGAAGGAGAAATAAGCAAATTTGTATTCCTGGGTTCAAACGTTGAGTATGAACTTTTAATCGGTGATGACAAAAGAATAAACGCCGTTACTTACAATCCAATTGAAAGAAAACTTCCTGTGGTAAATCAAAAAACGGAATTGTATTTTTCTAAAGAAAGTGCCTGGATAATAAGAAATTGAAAAAATAAAAATTTCAAAATGATATGGAAAAAATAAAACCAAACCGGACAATAATACCTGGCTTCACCAAGTATTTCTATCGGATAAAAATAGTATGACTCATTAAGATCATTTTATTCAATCTAAAAACTTACCTTAACCGGACAATTAAAAATAAATTTCCCGGTATTTTTCAATCATTCTTTTTATCGGTATTTTTTGTTTTCTTCATTGCCACAGCAAATGTGCTGAATCCTTTTGATTCATAATATGAGATCAAATGCTCTTCACAAATCAATTGTATATGTAATTTTGATACTTTGCATTTTTTCACGAGTCTGTTCAGTATTTCTGAACCTATTCTTCGGTTGCGGTAATCCTTATCTACACCTATCCCACATATATAAGCATTTATAATTCCATCAGATATAACCCGGCCCGTTCCTATCAATTTATTTCCTGCATAAACATAAATAACATAAAAACTTTTTTCCATAGCTGTTTGCAATGCTATGCCATCGATCTCTAAAAATTCTTGCCAGCCCAGTGACTTATAAAGTGAATAAAGATCCCCGTGTTTCTTTTCATTTTCTGAATATTCATAATTCATAATAACCTCCGACATTATGGTACATAAGATCCGGCGCCTGAAAGACAGCGCCTGGTGTTTGGGATTTAGTGCATTGCTAAAAAATCTAATCCTTATACAACCGTTCTACTATCGTTTTCCAATCGCTTCTCTACTGCTTCACTATTGCTTTTCCGTTTTTATGCTGTTATCTAATTCCCTATTCTCTTGTTTTTTCTGCACCCTTCACCCTGGACCC
>JASGMR010000015.1 GCA_030156385.1 Kosmotogales bacterium | reverse complement strand
CAGAGTCTTTTAAATACGGATATATTGATAATTCCCTTGCCCGATTCAGAATCGTTTATGCCAAAGTATGGAATTATAAATAACGAAGAAATAGATTTATTGAATGATTTATTGAAGGGCGGAAAGTTAATCGTACTTATGATTTATGATAATAAAAACGGGACGCTTCCTTCAGTTGTGGATACGTATAATAAATTGCTTATCGAGTACTCTTCAGAATTTCTGATCGATTCTTCGGGAAAGTATTTGATTAAAAATGATTATGGTGACAACGAATCGTCTGTTAAAATAATTGCGGTGGACTCATTTTCTGAGAAACAGATAACAGATGAAATAGGAATAATATTGGGAGAATAAATTGCATTTTAAAATTAAAATAAACGAGAAAGATATAAAAAAAGTATTGAAACTGAATTTCGTCGTTCCGGATAAATGTAAAAAAATCATTGTTGAAAAAAAGGTAAAAGAATCTATAAAAAAGAGTTTCAGAAATAAGATCGATATTTCTTTTTTTGATGGGGAAAATAAATGGTGTGGAAGACTGGACAGATATAAAAACAGTCTTGAAATAAATGATAATGTTTCTACAGTAGGTGCTATATCCTCCGGTGAATGGACTATCTATATTGAAATCTTTCATGTTTTTGAAGAAATTGAGATCGAATTAGATATATGCTTTGAATTATACAGCGGTTACAACGTTTATAAAGGTGAATTGCACTCCCATACGAATATTACCGATGGTAAACTCAGTTTTTCGGATTTAACAGAATATTTTAAAGAAGA
The DNA here is from genome assembly GCA_030156385.1 of Kosmotogales bacterium. Taxonomy (GTDB): domain Bacteria; phylum Thermotogota; class Thermotogae; order Petrotogales; family Kosmotogaceae; genus JASGMR01. The sequence continues at coordinate 32,976 of JASGMR010000015.1, read as the reverse complement.
GAAATATGATTTTTTCTTTATTTCGGACCATAACTCAATAACAGCGTGGAGTGAACTCAAGAATGTAAGTGAAATAAAATGTTATAAAGGTCTTGAATTAACTACATTTTACGGACATATACTTCTCCTTGGAATAAATGAACATATAAACTGGTATGGGAAAAATGGAAATTTGGGAAAAATTAAATCGATAAGGAAAGAAGTTAAGTTAAAAAACGGCTTGATGGGAGTCGCTCATCCATATACGAATGGAGGTCCACTGTGTGCCGGATGCAGATGGGAGAAGGCAATAAAACCTGAATTGTTTGATTTTATTGAAATATGGAATTCGAAAATAGATAATTTTAAAAACAACTGGGAAGCCGTGGATTTTTGGGTCGGGTGCTTAAAAAAAGATATAAAAACTTTTTGCACGTGCGGTGCTGATCTTCACAGAACAGGTGATCTGGATAATGCTTTGAGTATTTATGCTCTGGCATGTAAAAATGATGAGGCACATATTGTGGATGCACTGAGGAAAGGGCACTATTATTTATCAAGAGGATCCAAATTGAATTTAGAAATCCAGGATAAAATTTTTGGTGAAAGACTGTATTTCGATGAAGATATCACTGTCAACTATGAAATTTTAAACCCCAGTACCGATTTACAACTTTTTTATATTTCAAAAACTGGTTTAAAAGAGTTGGTTAAAACAGAGGGAAATTTCACCTGGAATACAGATAATCTTAAAGATTTTTTTGTTTTGATGGGTATAAATCAACAAAGAGAGCTGGAATTTATAACTAATCCGGTATTTTTAGAGAAAACGGATGAAGTTTGAAAGTGTTTTTAATAAAAAAATTAATTGGCCGTTTTAATTCCTTAAAACGGCTTTATGTTATTTTTACTTATTTATATTATTCTCAATTAAGTATAGAATATCTTCTTTGGGGAGTGATTTTCTAAAGAATTACTGATAAGATTCTCCATCTAAATTTTTGTTTTATTTTTCTTATTTAATGTTTTTTAAAGTGATTCATAACTTTTTTATATAATAATTTTCGATGTAAATATAATAACCGCTAACACGTTTTGTACGTTTACATTATTTGTAAGTACTTTATCTGTTTTCTTCGAATTATTTTTTGAATATATTTTCTTTTGCAAAATATATATGCCTTTTCCGAAATGGTCTATAATTATTTAAAAATTCAATTTTTGAAATGCCTTTATTGCATTTTTTCTTTTATGACAAAATTATTTTCTGCCACATGTACTTTCTCTTATTTCCAATTTGGTTTTGAGCAATCTTATTTCGTTTTTTTCTTTTCCCTTAAGCATTTTAAGCATTAGTTGTCCTCCTGCTCTTCCCATTTCATATGGATCCTGCTTAACTGTTGTAAGAGAGGGTCTAACCATTGAAGAAAATATTACATCATCAAAGCCAGTCACTGAAACATCTTCAGGTATTCTGAAACCATTTCTTTTTAATTGATTAATTACACCAAATGCAATCATATCATTACCACAAACAATAGCATCGGGAATTTTTTCGATTTTTTTTGCCATTTTTACTCCACTTTCATATGTATACTCGCCAAGAATAATTTTGAAATCATTTATTTTTAAATCCCGCATTTTATCCTCAAAGGCCTTTGTTCGTTTCCTTGCGCTGAAAGTAGAGGGATTCCCGCTCAAAAAAATAAAGGAACTATGTCCATTAACATACAGATAATCTATCAATTCAATCATTCCATTATAGTTATCAGATGCTATGCTCGAAATATTTTTTTTGTTTATTATCTCATCTATTACCAAAACTTTTATTTTCTTGTAAGTCATAAAATCAATAAAATTGTTATGAATATCAATTGGAACGACTATCAAACCATCGATACCGGAAATAAAAAGTTTTTCAAGAAGTTTTACTTCCTTTTTTCTATCTCCATATGAATTACAAAGAAAAATTATATATCCTTCATTTTCTAATACGCTATTGGCACCTTTTATAATAGATGAAAAAAACATATTCGAAATATCCGGTACCAAAAAACCAATATTATATGTTTCTCCTTTTCTTAAGCTTTGAGCTATTTTACTTGGTTTATATCCCAGTTTTTCAACTGAGTTTAAAACCCTTTCAACCAACTCCGGACTTACATAAGAAGTCCCATTCAATACTCTTGAAACAGTGGCAATTGAAACACCGCAATTCTTAGCAACATCTTTAATATTCAAAATACACCTCTCATGAAAACGTTTACATATAAAATACTTCAAAACCAGCCTATATTTAATATTTAAGCATAATTATAAATTGTTTTAGTCGTTTATTAATAAATATTTTTAAAAAAAATATTGAAGTTTTTGTAAAAATATATTCGGATAAATGACAAAATTCTTAGAATTAATTTAGAAGATGTTAATCGCATATGATAAATGCATTTAAGTTTTATAAATAATTAAATAATTCTTACAAAATAGATAAAAATTGCTTCATATAAGTCTGTTATCGGCCATGGAAAATAGTTGTATTCCCAATTTAAAAATATTGTTTTACAAAATACTTCTTTAAAAAATTGTTTTGTACTGAATGATAATTAGGAAAATTTTGAATAAATACAAAACTATAAATCATTCAAATATTCGTTTCTTTTTTTATTTTATTTATCCTTTCATTCTAGAGGCGAATAAATTTTTTTCAATTTTATTCAATATTACTCTTAATTAAATATAGGGGAACCTTAAACATTCAGAAGAAATATAGAGGACTCTTCTTTGTTTAAGGTTCACCTAACATCTGAGATCAATTACTAGATTTTATTTTCAAAAAATCACACAATTACCAATTGGGATTAACAGGGTCTTCAATAGGAGCTGTTACTAATTCAGTAAATAGATCCCAGAATCCATCTTCATCCATCTTCCATAGTATATCTACTTTTTGTGTTCCAGGAGTTGGCTTTGGCCAAGCTCCTTCTTGCCAACTTACAGTTCTTCCATAGTTATGACCATAATTAGTATCAACGTCAACCCAGCGTTCTTGAATTTCTGTGAATAGTGTGGGATCAATAACGTATGCTGCACTTAATAAATCCCAAATATTAACTAATCTATCAGGATTATCTGCAAATCCCTGACCATATATACCATCTAACATCCTTGTTATGGGTAAGTCTGCCTTTACTATTTCATCATGAACTTCTTTTGTATATTTGTAGTATTGGTCAATATCGAGAGAGTTGAATACCTGTTTATTCCAAGGGGCTCTGTAAACTGCCTTTGCAGCCTCAGGATCATACCAAATATTATACTCGGCTGCAGGAGTAATATTTCCAGGAATATCAAATGAGGAAGACATATAGACTATTTCTTTAACAAGTGGAACTATATCCGGAGCTAATAAAATTGCAGCAGCAATATTTGTCATAGACCCAATTGCTACAATTGTTATTTCGTTTGGATTCTCCCGAATAGTGTTTATCATCCATGTTACACCGTGTTCTTCCTGTACAGGAGTAACGGGAGCTCCATACGCAAAGTTATCGGGATTAGCAACATAGTCCTCGTATGATGCCGGTTCATCATTCCATTTAGTAGCAACTTGCCCGAGGAAAGTCTGTTCAGATTCTGCAAATTCTTCATTTTTTACACGAAATGCATAAATAGGATATGGGCAACCCATAAACACCGGTATTTCATCGGCTTTACCTATCATTTCTAGCTGCCTGATTCCAGCAGCAGCTTCGATTGTAACATAATTATGAGCATAACATGTAACCACACCGAGTAAATCAATATTTGGTGCCTGAGCTAACATTACCATACAAATACCATCATCAAATCCAAAAACCATATCTGTATCCAATATAACCTTTTTCTTTGCCTCTCCAAATGCAGAGAAAGCTAAAATTGCCACCAACAGAAAAATAACCAATCCTTTTCTAATTCCCATATTTTTTCCTCCTTTTTAGAAGCCTCATACTAATCTTTTAAGAAAATTCAATTTTTAACTTTTTGATTTCTTCAAATAATTTAATAACTATAAGAGCGCATCGCGTCTATAAAAACATCCCAAAAAGCATCTTCATCAAGTTCATAAACAACTTCTATAAGTTGCGAATTTGCCGGGAAGTTCTCAGGATTGGCAAAGTCCCTGTTTCTGGATTCATGGAAACCAAGACTTCTACCGTAGTTGGGTCCGTAGTAATAATCCACATATACATATCTCATTTCAGAGGTTTTTACTATTGTAGGATCTACTAAATATGCGCCGACCATAACATCCCAAACGAATGAACTGTTTTCTGGATTACTTTCAAATCTATTTCCCTGGCTTTGCTTGAACAAATCAATTACAGGACCCTCTACACCCGGTTCTACAATTTTGTCATACTGTTCTTTTGTGTAGAATGTGATTTCACAAACATCAAGCGGAAACATCACTTGTCTTTTCCATGGAGTACTTATAGCTATATGTGCTGCTTCGGGATCGTACCAGAAGTTAAATTCCGCTGCAGTATTGGTGTTACCGCGAATATCTATGGCTCCGCCCATGTAAAAAACCTGTTTTACTAAAGGAACAACATCGGGATGTTCCCGAACGAGTAGTGCAAGATTTGTGCAAGCTCCTAATTCAATTATAGTTACTTCATTTGGATACTTTTTGATTTGTTCGGCCATGAATTCAACAGCCGTTATGTCTTCAACAGGGCTTGTACTAGGAACCTTTCCCCAGACCTCTAGATTTTCCCAGCTATCGGGTCTTTGTCTGGAATACGCACCCATATATTCTACATTTCCCCAGATTTTCTGTTCGGCATCCAGCCATTCCTGCCTACTTCCCATTAATGGCTCTGCAGCGCCAGGTATAACAGGTATATCTGTTCTATCAATTATTTCAAGGTCCCTTAATGCATTGGCAATTCCATTTTCCAACCATACATTACCTGGAGCAATCGTGATACCTAACAGCTCAACTTCCGGATGTGCCAAAAGAATGAAAAGTGCCTGAGCATCATCGCCAAAAGAGCCGAAGTCGGTATCAAGAATGACTTTTTGTGTTCCAAAAGTGGATACTACACTTACTAAAAGTACAATTACCAAGATTCCAATTTTCCTTTTCATATTTTTGCCTCCTTATTATTTATAACGCTAATGCCACTTCTCAAGAAAATTCAAAAATTTCTTAAACTATGCTACAGAAAAGATCCCCTTTCGCTCAAATTAAATGAAGCGAAATCCTTTAAACTTAACATTTTTAAATCCCACCAAAAATCCTCTTTTCGCTTTTAGCATGAGACATTCTTTTACTGTATCTTTTCAAATTCTAAAATACCTGCCACTTCAAAAAGCCTGTCGCCTTTTTAATAATTTTCTAAAATATTTATAAATACACCTTTTATAAATTTCCCACCCAAACTGGTATCAATTCAATAAACGGAATAGCTTTATAAGGGTATAACGAATGTTGTAGAAGGGGGGGTGGAGGGGACTTTTGCAGCCCCACTCCCTTTTTTCGTCAGATAAACACTCCCGCTTAAAAATCCTTGTAAAAAATTATTACCATCTTTCTCCCGTTAATAAAGCTTTATCAACACAAGAGAGAGGGACCATAAATTGGTCTGGAAGCTCTTCGCCCGCGATTGCTTTGAGCGCGTATTCTACACCGTAATATCCCATAAGATAAGGATTCTGTTCAACTGTCGCATGCATTGTACCTTCAAGAATAGCTGCTTGCGCGGCTTCGAGATCGTCATAAGAAGTAACATAAATTTCTCCTGTTTTTCCGGCCGCTTCAATTGCTTGAATTGCTCCAAGAGCCATCATATCGTTTGCACAGAAAACACCATCTATATCTGGATGAGCCTGAAGAATATTGCTGAAAACGTTCAGAGCCTGTTCAGTTTCCCAGTTTGCAGTTTGCATTGCAACAACTTCGATATCCGGGAAGAGTTTTACAACATTCAAAAAGCCTGCTTTCCTGCCTTCTGCATTTTCGACTCCGGGAATACCCTCTAACATTGCAACTTTACCACTTCCGCCAAGCAAGGCAGCGAGGTATGAAGTAGCAAGCTGACCACCGATAACATTATCTGCACTTATGAAAATTTCAACATCCAGATCTCCTGCTTCCGCAGCGGCTAAGTCAATTGCGTTATCGATGTTTATAATGTGAACGCCTGCTTTCTGTGCTTCTGAAAGTGCTGGTACTACTGCTTTTGAATCGTTAGGTGCAATAACAATTGCATCAACCTGCTGTGTCGTCATGTCCTGAATCAGAGAAACCTGCTGCATAATAGATGTTTCATAATCTGCAGAAACAACTATCAAATCGACACCTAAATCTTTTGCGGCCTGAACAGCACCATCTTTCATAGTTATAAAGAATGGATTCGTCAGGGTTTTCATTATTAACGCTATCTTTGGAGTAGCTGCTAATGACACGATTGAAATCATCAATACCAGTAAAACTGTTACTAAAACTTTGGTCTTTCTCATAAAATACCCTCCTTTTTGATTTTTCAGCTCCCACGCTGAATTTGAAATTTGTTTAAATTCTTTTGATTAGCTATCATTAAACTTATTGCAAATATGTATAACAATTTGTAAATCTTTAAGCTTTATTATTACGTAATCTATCTATAAGTACTGCGCCTACAATAACTGTCCCAATTAATACCTGTTGAATATAAGAAGAAATGTTCAAAAGATTCAGTCCATTTCTCAATACTCCCATAATAAGAGCGCCCAGCACAGTACCCCATACAGTTCCAACTCCTCCTGATAAGCTTGTCCCACCAATTACTGCTGCCGCAATTGCATCGAGTTCGTAACCGTTACCTGCTATTGGTTGAGCAGAATTGAGCCTTGCAGTAAGAATCGTGCCTCCTATCGCATATGTTACCCCGGCAAACATATAAGTCATTATCAACATGGAAGAGACTTTAACACCCGCTAATCGCGCCGCTTCGGCATTTCCACCGATGGAGTATACATACCTTCCAAAGCGGGTTTGATTTAGAATGTAGTGTGCAACAATAACAACAACAATTGCGATTACAACTGGCATTGGTATAAACCATAGATAGCCTATCCCGAAAAAATTGAGAAAACTTTTTGGAAAAACATATATACTTCGTCCGCCGGTGATTATTAAAGACAATCCTCTCGCTACACTCATCATTCCAAGAGTCGCCACAAACGCCGGCACCTTTCCCTTGGACACCAACAATCCATTTATTATTCCTGTGAAGGCTCCCACAAGCACTGCTAATAAAAAAGCGATGGGAATTGGAAAATTTGCTTTCAGCATCGTTCCAAGTGTTACCCCAGTTAGTGCAACAACTGAACCAACACCCAGATCTATACCTCCTGTAAGAATAACCATCGTAACTCCAACGGCAACTATTATGTTTATAGAGGTTTGGAGCAAAACATTAAGGAGGTTTCTAGACGTCAAAAAGACTGGTGAAAGAAAGGATATTGTTATTCCCATGACCAAAAGAATAACAATGATAACAAAGTATTGTGACACTAAAATATCTTTTAAAGAGTTCATGCGAGTCAGTTTCTTATTTGATTTTTCATTAACATTTTTCATCTAGTTTATTCCTCCTTCTCCTAGAGCAAGAGCCATTGCCGCTTCTTGTGTAGCATGTCCTCTCTCAAGCTCCCCTGCAATCGTTCCATCTTTCATAACAATTATTCTGTCACATAGACCTAGAATTTCCGGAAGCTCAGATGAAACTACAATAATTCCTATACCTTCTACAACAAGACTGTTTATCAAGTCATAAATCTCCGCTTTTGTTCCGACATCTATACCTCTTGTGGGTTCATCGAATATAAGCAATTTTGATCTGGAAAAAAGTCCTTTAGCTAGAACACATTTCTGTTGATTACCGCCACTCAGGAATTTAACCAATCTACGAATAGTTGGTGTTTTTATATTCAGTTCTTTACTGTAATGTTCCACAGCTTCTCTTTCTTTTCCTTTTGAAATTTTGAAAATATTGGAAACCAGGGAAAGTCTGGGAAGCGTTACATTCTGACTAATTGGCAATAATAAGATAAGTCCCTGGTCCTTTCTATTCTCAGGTAGAAGATACATTCCAGCTTTAATGGCCTTTGAAGGATTGTTCTTTTCCATTTCTTTTCCATCGAACCAAATTGTGCCTTTATCATAGGGATCTGCACCAAATATAGCCCGCATAACCTCCGTTCTTCCAGAACCGACCAGCCCGGAAAATCCTAATATTTCTCCTTCATACAAGGTAAAGTTGATATCATAAAACTTGCCTTCACTATTTAAGTCAGTAATCTTAAGAATTTCTTTTCCTTTTTCAGTTTTTATTTTCGGAATCCAATCCTCAAGCTTACGCCCAACCATGAGTGCAACGATTTCTTCTCTTGGGATTTCCTTTGTACTTTCAAGCGTCTTAACTTTCGTACCATCACGTAATATCGTTATCCGATCTCCTATTTCAAATATTTCATCGAGGCGGTGAGAGATATACACGATACTTACTCCGTTTTCTCTCAGAAGACAAATCGTTTCGAACAATCTTTCAACTTCTTCACCGGACAAAGATGCCGTCGGTTCATCCATAATAATTACTTTTGCTCCTCTTGAAAGGGCCTTACTTATCTCCACTACCTGTTGCTGAGCAACTGTTAAAGAACTCAACCTGACCGATGGAGAGATTTCAACTCCTAATTTAGTTAAATATTCTTTGGCTTTTGATCTCATTTTTGCTTTGTCTATCAATCCTTTATTTTTAAATTGTTTTTCTTCGCCAAGAAACATGTTTGCTGCCACCGATAAATTTGGACAAAGGTTAAATTCCTGATATATCGTTGAGAAACCGAGCTCGTGGGCCCTTGCCGGCGAATCTAATGTCACAGCTTTACCATCAACGCGGATAACTCCCGAGTCTTCCCTTAAAGCTCCGCTTAATATTTTTATTAACGTTGATTTTCCTGCTCCATTTTCACCCAGAATACAGTGAACTTCTCCCTTACGCAAGTCGAAATCTACATTTTTCAGTGCCTGAACCCCTGGAAATGACTTGCAAATATTGCTCATTGTTAGGAATGGTGCTTGATCCATAGTAAAACCTCACTTTCAACTATTAGCTTTCAGAATGTTTCCTGGATGTTCCTGTTGTTTCTTATGGAAAAGTCTTGAATGTTCTAAAGTGCTTGTCGATTTCTTGAAGTTCTATTAATTTAGGTTGATCACCGCTTAACTTTTTTTCAAGTGCCTGAACTTCAATATCAGTTGGCATAGCTGAGGAAGTACCTTCATTCATTGTGCTTATTCCCGAAACAAATACAGCATATTTAATAGCTTTTCTTATTTCATATCCCATTTCAAGAGCAACTGCGAAAGCAGCGTTAAAACTGTCACCTGCCCCTGTCGTATCAACTACTTTAAGTCCATTTATTGGAGACACAATGAAACTGTCAGTATCAGAAAAAAATGCACATCCATTTTTACCGAGTTTTAAGACCAATGTTATTCTAAACTTCTTTTGAAAGTCTTTTGCCCCTTCAAGTATTTCTTCCAAAGAATTATATTGTTTTCCAGATAATATGGAAAATTCACTTTCGTTTGGAGTCACAAAAGTTGCCTTTTCTATACCCACAAGCATTTCGGGAATTGCTGGTGCAGGGTCAAGTACAATAGGACATTTCTTACCATAGGTCTTAAGAATATGTAAATTTGTATCCCAGGGTACTTCACCTTGAAGTAAAATAAGATCAGCTCTTTCTAAAATATGTGAATATTGATCCAAAAAAGTCTCATCAAGCAGCGCATTAGCTCCCGAGTAAACAATTATTCTATTCATTCCTGCATCATTAACCTCTATAAAAGCTTGCCCCGAAAGATCGTTAGAATGTTGTGAATAAAGCGATATATTGAACTCTGAAAACTTACTAGATAGAAACTTACCTGTCCAATCACTTCCAAAAGAAGTCATAAAACAGCATTTTGATCCCAGCTTGGCTACACCAACTGCTTGATTTGCACCCTTTCCTCCGAGATATTGTTGTATTCTTTTTGCTGCTGTGGTCTCTCCGTCTCTTGTTAAACTTTTAACTCTCATAACTGTGTCAAAATTGGTGCTTCCAACTACTATTATCATCCGCTCACATCCTGGTTGTCTTTTTCTTTTCCATATCTCCATCATTATTTGAATTTTCAAGTATAATTCACAAATCATTCTTTCCAATTCTTTTTCGCTCCTTATGTATATGTACATAAAATGGGAATTACAAATACCTGAGAATAAACCTGTTATTTTTAAAAGCACGATCCAAGAATTTTTTTATTCATTACGATTAAAAAGATTAATTATTTAGTTACTTATTCTTTAAAATCGCCCAAATTTTTCTCTAATACTCCTGAAATCATGATGCAAAAAGACTTTTATACTTATTTTATATTAATTCCCGATGAGCCATTCGATATGTAAACGTTTACGTAATCGTTTACATGATAACATACTTAATTATCAATACAAATCGTAATAATAAATGATAATAACGCGTTGTACAATATTAACAGTGATTAATTGGATCTTTTTATCATATTTGAACAAAAGCTTTTTATTTTGAAATATTATATAGAAATCAACGTTTATGAGATAAAGAACAAAAACAGGGAAGAAATAGAAAGAATTTACGACCTTGTTCATGAAAACAAATCTGCAGCCGATGAGATGTGGTGAAACGGTTAGGGAGCAGTTGTATAAAACTTAATTTTTTATGCCCGTTTTTTCACTGAATACCATCACAACTTTTGAATTCTTTGGTCTTTTAGCTTTTTGCTTCTCTATTTACCAATTAACCTATGCACTAAATACAAGATACCGTTTTTATGTTATTTATTCTCCGTTCTTTTCAGCTGTTTTTTTCTTCGTAGGGTTTATCGAATCTCTTTTCAAAAACTCCGTTTTTTCTGAGTGATTTATTCCACATAACATTCAATATTCCGGTTTTATTCAAAAGTTTCAACATTATCATGGAAAAACCACTGAACTGTTTCCTGTTTTTGACCTTTTCCATCAATTCTTCGTCCAGTTTTCCCGCTTCTCTGTATTTTTTACCCAGTTCTTCCAGATTCAGAAAAAATTTATATCTGTCCGGAAGAAACCGCGAAGCTTCAGATCCACCGGAAGTTATCACACCTACTAATTGTCCGTTCAGCATTTCTGTCAATAGCATTAGGTATTTCTTCAATCCATGCAGGTGAATTTCTTCCGGGAAACCACAGTGAATATGATAGATGAACTTTTTTCCCTTCAGTTTTCCCCGCAGCGGTTCTAGAGTATCTATAAACTCTTTTACCATACCCGGCATACTGTCAATATAAAGGGGAAATATAATGTAGAAGAGTTCGCCGTTCTCAACCGTTTCAATCAGATTTTCATATTTTCCCTGGTATTCAATCAGAAAGTATTCTTCTTTTTGATCTTCTGACATCAGAAATCCCTTTGAAAATTTGTTGGAGAGGACTTTGGAATTGCTTTCCTTTCCTCTTGGAGAGCCGTTAAATATTGTCAATTTCATTTGAAACCTCCTCATAACCTCTTCGGGTGGTTTCGAATAATACCATTTCGGAAACCATGTTTATCGCAACTTTTTTAAAGATTTTTTTTGTAATCTCAAGATTTTTTTCATTCACTTCTTCATCGTCCTTTATCAAAATTCCAACTTTTGGATATTTCGTGTATCTTTTCATGTGATGTACCTCTCCATTTCTGATTGAGAAATATGGCATGAGCAGAGGTAAGTGCTTATCCAGAGCTTTTTTCAGAATAGAACTTATGAATCCCATTTTGAAGGGTGAAGCGTAAAGGACGAGATCGGAATTTATCACCTTTTTTCTCAATATGACAGTATCGTCTTCGAAAAGGCATTCACCGGGTTTTTTGACCCAGCATCCGAAACATCCTATACATTGTTTTATTTTCATATCCCTCAATAATAACGTTTCACAATCCTGTTTTTTCATCTCAAATGAATTATTCAAATTCAAGAGAAAATCATCGAAATCATCTTTATACGGGTTTCCATTGATAATGGTGATTTTCATATTCCGTATCCCCCCTGTCAATTATTCGTAGAGAAATTCCTTTTATCCTTATGTTGTTTCATATCCGCTCATTTGAATATAGCATATTATGAGATAATCCGGCTATTCCGGTTCCTGCTATCAACTTTTTTCATTTCAACGTTCCCTTCGGCGATTTGAACGATTATCTCATATAAATATTAATCGGTTGTTTTGTATATAACATAGATTTTTAATGTTATCATATAGTGCATTTGAGATTTCTGTTGATGATAAAAGAGAGGAATTTTATGGATTCCGAAAAATTCAAGGTTTTTTTAAAAAACCAGGGAAAGAGTGCGAAATCGATTGAGAGAATCGTTAATTTTTCAGCGGATTTCGATGAATTCATGCGAAAAAAGGGGAAATCTATAGATGAAGCCGCGGAAGCGGATTTATATGAATTCACCGGAAGAACGAAAAGAGAAATAATGAAAAAGAAACTCAACCTCTGGGGATTAATTTTTTATTACGAATTCACCGAAAATGAGAAGATGAAAAATTTATCTCGAAAATTGAGGGGGAGTGTGTCAAAAAAGTCTTCATTTCCGTTGAAGGAATTTGTAGATGTCGACAAGAACACAGTTGGGAAATTGGAGGCCGAAGGAATAAAAGACGCGGATAAACTTCTGAAAACCGCATTCGATAAGAAGAGTGTGGAAATTCTTTCTGAAAAAACCGGAATAACCGAAGAACAGATTGTCAAGTTGGTGAAACTTGCAGATCTTTCAAGATTGAATGGGGTCAAGGGAATAAGGGCGGTTTTATATTACAATTCGGGATTCGATACACTTGAAAAAATAGGAGAATCCACCCCCGAAGAAATGATTGAAAGAACGAAAATTTATATCGAAAAAACTGGGTTTAAAGGGATTCCGCCATGGGGAAAGGAAGCACGTGAAACGATAAAAATGGCAAAAAGACTGAAAAAAATTATCGATCTCTGAACTTCGAATTTTTCCGTAATGGAATACGATGGCATTTTTCGGGCGGTTATCAACACATTTTCCGCAGAGAATACATTCCGAGTTTTCCATGTGCCCCTCTTTTGACCATTTTCTGAACATCAAGACTCACCGTACAATTTTTATCGCACAATCCGCAACCGATACAGTTTTCAGAAATTGATTTTAATTTCAGAGAAGGTATTTTTACTTTCTTGCTTATTTTTCTTCCTATGACCATGAAGGGAGCCATCCAGTATATCGAGTAGCACGCGGCCCTTCTTCCAGACAATACCGATATTGTGAATAATATTCCAATCACTGTGAAGTAAATTATGTAATTCGAAGGTTCCGAAACGGATATCCCGTAATCGGTAGAGAAAAATATATCAACAGTTTTAAATTAAAATGTTTTGTTATTCTCTCACTAATTCAAGATATTTTTTGCTGTCTTCAAGATATTTAAAGCCGTTTTTTTGATAAAAGGTCTGGGCATCTCTCGTTAACAGAAACCATCTTTTAATCCCTTTGAGATCGGGGTAGTTAAGCATTTCCTTTATAAGCCACTGACCCACACCAAATCCTCTGAAATTCTCATCTATGAAAACATCACAGAGATAAGCGTGCGTTGTGTAGTCGGTTATTACCCTTGCGAAACCTATCTGCATACCCTTGTAAAAAAGTGAAAAACAGAGGGAATTTTCGATAGCCTTTCTGGTTATTTCTTCCGGTCTTCTATTTGCCCAGTATGATCTGGACATGTATTCCAGAACCTTTTTTATTATTTCTTCATCGATATCATTTGTTACTGTCAGGAATTCGAAGTTGATCGATTTTTTTGAATCGTTCAAAGTGTTTTCACCTCTTTTTTTTCATTGAGAAAGGCTAAGATACTTTCTGCTGCTTTTTTCCCAGCTCCCATAGCCAGAATAACCGTGGCGGAACCCGTGACGATATCGCCGCCGGCAAAAACATTTTCTATGTTAGTTTGAAGAGTTTCTTCGTTGACATCTATATAACCCCATTTGTTTAGTTGCAGGCCCTCGAAGGCTTTGAGAACCGAGTTCGATTTCTGACCGATTGCTTCCACAACCATCTGAAAATCGAGGATGAATTCACTTCCCTCTATTGGAATGGGTTTCCTTCTTCCTGAGGAATCGGGTTCACCGAGTTCCATTTTTATACATTTTATTGCCTTCAGAGTCTTTGTTTCATCCGGTAAGTATTCTATCGGTTGAGTTAACCACAGGAAATTTACACCCTCTTCTCTTGCGTGATCGAATTCTTCTTTTCTCGCCGGTACTTCATTTTCTGTTCTTCTGTAAATTATTGTAACTTCCTCTGCTCCCAATCTTTTGAGTGTTCTGGCAACATCCATCGTTACATTTCCAGCACCTATCACAGCCGCCTTTTCTTTACAGAACACGGGAGTTCCGTATTCGGGAAATTCGTATGCTTTCATGAGATTCACCCTGGTCAGTATTTCACTCGATGAAAATACATTTTTCAAATTCGTTCCGGGAATTCCCATGAATCTCGGTGCACCGGCACCGATTCCGATATATATCGCATCGTATTCTTCAACGATTTTTTCAAAAGGCAAGCTTCTGCCTATAATATGGTTGGTCTCTATTTTAATTCCCAAATTTTTCAGCTCGTTCGTTTCGGTTTCCACTATTTCCTTTGGAAGTCTGAATTGTGGGATTCCGTAAAGAAGTACCCCGCCGAGTTTTGGAAAAGCCTCGAAAATTGTAACATCGAAACCTTCTTTCCTTAAATCGATCGCGGCCGTTATTCCCGAAGGACCTCCACCAATGATGGCTATTTTCTCTTCTCTCTTTTTGGAAGGTGGTTCTGTCCGAATTGAGAAGTTGTCTCCCAGAAATCTTTCAAGTCTTCCAATTGCGACGGGTTCGCCTATTTTTCCCAGAACGCATCTTTCTTCACATTGTTTTTCCTGAGGGCAAACCCGGCCACATATAGCCGGAAGGCCGTTTGTATTCTTGATTATTTTGAGCGCATTTTCAAAGTTTCCTTTTTTTATTTCCTGAATGAATCCCCTTATATCGACATTGACGGGGCATCCGGAGATACATTGGGGATTTTTACAGTTCAGACATCTTTGCGCTTCTTCTTTCGCATCTTCAAACGAATAACCAAGGGCAACTTCTCTGAAATTTTTAATTCTCGCTTCCGGGTCTTGAATTTTCATTTTTGTTTTATTTCTATTTTGCATTACTATCACACCTGCATTTATATTCGGTTGCACTCTTTTCCTGATCTCTGTATTGTGATAATCTGCTTATTAATTCATCCCAGTTCACATCGGCGCCGGAAAATTCCGGACCATCAACGCATGCAAATTTAATTTCGTTCTTTATATGAACCCTACACGCTCCGCACATTCCGGTACCGTCGACCATTATAGGATTCAGGGAAACCCAACAGGGTACGGCGTTTTCAACGGAAAGTTTAGTTACCTCCCGCATCATTATCATCGGTCCGATCGCCCAGATTATATCCACCTTTTTTTCTTTCAACAGTTCTTTAAGGATATCCGTCACAAATCCCTTTTTCCCTTTGCTTCCATCGTTCGTGGTTATATAAAGTTTTTCCGAGATTTTTTCAAATTCATCATCCAGTATGAGAGAATTCGCGTCCGCAGCTCCCAATATGGAAATAATTTTGTTGCCGGTTTTTTTGAGTTCCCTTGTAACAGGTAACAGGGGTGCAGCCCCAACACCACCTCCAATACAGACGATGTTTCCATATTTTCTTATTTCACTGTGATTTCCGAGTGGACCGACTACATTTTTAAATGAGTCACCCACCTTCATTTCCGATATTTCAAGTGATGATCTTCCCACCACCTTTATTATCACTCTCACCTTTCCATCTTCGCAGTTTACGATGGTTAAGGGTACTCTTTCCGAAAATTCATCTTTTTGAAGAATGAGGAACTGTCCCGGTTTTGAATTTTCACAGATCTCTCCGTTGCAAAAAATAATTTCGTAAGTCAAATTGGCGATGCAATTTATTTCAATTATCTCATTCATAAAAAGTACACTCCATGCTCACTCTGAGTTGAAACAATATTATCATTTATAATAGATTTTGTATTTAAAAATATATGAAATAATAATATTACAATATATGCTAACAATTTTTTTGATGTTTCTATTTGTAGTGGTTTGATTTTGATCACTGATTTGTGGTAAAATAATTACGTTGAGGTAACCCTCAGTAAAACCGCTTCGCTGTCCTAAAAAAGGGCAGCACTTTTTTTGTGAGGAGACGTTATGGAAAATATAAAATTGAATCAGAGCGAAATTTTAACTTTCAACGAGCTCATATCGAATCTTGGCCTCATCGATATCTATATATCAAGACTCAATTATTCGAAAGTGGAAATTAAACCCACTACTAACAAATTTGAAGTTAAAATAAATATAAAACCCGGTGAAATTGAAACTGAGGAAAAGATATTGAAGGCAAACATCAATTTCAACATAAAATTGAATTACGATGGAGCACCGTTTTTTACATTCGAAGTTGATTATAAGGTGATTTTTTCAATGAAGGACATAGGCACTGTGGAATACGATATCAGCCTTGAAAAAATAAAGAAATTCTTTTTACAGAAACATATTCCGAGGATTGTGTGGCCTTATCTTAGGCAGGAATTCAACAATTCGACCGGGAAAAGTGGTATGAAACCCTTTAATTTACCAATTATCATGTGAGGTGATCGATCAATGGATATGGTTTATGACGATGTAGTATATTTGAAGTTTAATATTATAGAAAATTTCATGAAAGATTGTTTTATGGCTCTCGGTGTTCCGAAAGAGGATGCGGCGATATGTACAGACGTTTTGATAGAAGCCGATAAGAGAGGAATAGATTCGCATGGAATAGGAAGATTGAAACCGATATACGTTGACAGGATAAAACTTGGAATTCAAAATCCGGTGACGAAATTCGAAGTGATAAAAGAAACATTGGCTACCGCTTTGGTTGACGGACACGATGGAATGGGACATGTCATTGGATACAGAGCTATGAAACTCGCTATTGAAAAAGCGAAGAAATGTGGAATCGGAATGGTGGCTGTAAAAAACTCAACCCATTACGGTATAGCGGGGTATTATCCCTTAATGGCTGTAGAAGAAGGAATGATAGGCATCACCGGGACTAACGCAAGGCCTTCAATTGCACCGACGTTTGGAATTGAAAATATGCTCGGGACGAATCCTTTGACCTTTGGAATACCTTCCGATGAAGAATTCCCATTTTTTCTAGATTGTGCAACATCGGTTTCACAGAGAGGAAAAATAGAAGTTTACGATAGAGCGGGAAAAGAGTTGCCCGAAGGTTGGGTGATAGGAAAAGATGGAAAAGCAAGGACGGATACCCACCAGATTCTCAAGGATTTAAATACCGGAGATGCGGCACTCGTTCCACTTGGAGGAATAGGAGAAGAAACGTCCGGTTATAAAGGTTATGGATATGCGACCGTTGTTGAAATATTATCTGCCGCCCTGCAGTCGGGTAATTACCTTAAAATGCTGAGCGGATTTGACAGTGAAGGAAAAAGAGTGCCCTACCATTTAGGTCATTTTTTCATAGCGATCAATATTGAGGCATTCACGGAACTGGATGAATTTAAAAAAACAACGGGAAAAATTTTAAGAGATCTCAGAAATTCTCAAAAGGCTCCCGGAGAGGAAAGGATTTACACCGCGGGAGAGAAGGAATATCTGGTTATGCAGGAAAGAAAAGATAAGGGAGCACCTTTGAATAAAATACTCAGAGACCAGTTTGTTGAATTGAGAGATGAATTTGAATTGAATTACAAATTTCCCTGGGAAAGGAGTGAGTGAAATAATACAGGCTGAAAATTTAAAAAAAGTGTTCGGTAAGAAAGTAGCCGTTGAAGATTTGAATCTTAACGTCACATCCGGAGAAATATACGGATTTTTGGGCCCAAACGGCGCCGGAAAGACCACGACTATTAAAATGCTGACCGGCATATTGATGCCCACGGAAGGAAGCGTAAGAATTCTGGATTTGGATATGACCACAGACGAGATAAAAATAAAAAGAAAAATCGCGTTCGTTCCTGATGAACCGAAAATGTACGATAACCTTAAAGGATGGGAATTTGCAAATTTTTTAATGGAAATATACGGACTAGATAAAGAAGAGACGGTCAAAAGACTGGATGACATTTGCAAAGCTTTTGAAATCGATTTTCTTGAAAAATATATCAGTGATTACTCTCATGGTATGAGGCAAAAACTCATGCTTGCGGTTTCCCTGATGAGAAAACCGAAGGTTCTCTTTCTCGATGAGCCGACAGTTGGCCTGGATGCGAGGAGTGCAAAGATATTGAAACTCTGGCTCAGAAAAATGGCCGACGAGAACGAAACGACAATATTCATGACGACTCATGTTCTGGAAATAGCTGAAAAAATGTGTGACAGAATAGGAATAATAAAAGATGGAAAATTGATCGCAGAGGGTACTCTCGAAGAGCTGAGAAAAAAATCCGGAAAAACGACCGACAGTCTTGAGGATCTTTTCCTCGAATTGACCGGAGGAGCGGAATTCGGAGACATCATTGAACAGCTAAACGATTAGAAGGGTTTATTATGAGAGAATTTGGAATACTAATTAAGTACAGATTGATGAATTTCAGTCCTCCGAAGATGAAAGGAGGACGAAGAACCAATCCGAAGATGATGATTCTGTATTTTATAATATTCGTGGCAATTTTCGGAATATCTTTATTTCCAGTGATGTCATCAGCGTTCGACCAGCTCGCTTCGCTGGAGTTGGGTCCCAACAGTCTCATACCCAGCGGTTACAATCTCGCCGATTTATTCTTTGCTCTGGTTGTATTCATACTAATGGCGGTTATGCTGATGAATTTCCTGCCATATTTGATCTATTCCCTGAGCGATGAAACAGAACTCGCATTCCTGAGAACACTTCCTGTGAGTAAAGGGATTTTGCTCGTCTATAAATCGGTAGATGCAATTATAAGTTCTTTCATGACGATTGCCATGTTCATACCGGTATTTTTAGCTTATATGTTCACTAAGGGTGTTATGGGATATGTTCTCGTACTACCGCTCATAATCGTAACCTACGCTTTGCCTCTGGTGATATCTTTTCTGATCGCGTGTTTGCTTTCGGGAAAGATATCTGCGGTAACTTCAAAGAAAATAAGCGGAATATTGGTGTTATTGGATGTTGTAATATTTTTGGGGTTGATTTATATGACTTCGATGATAAGAAATCCGAGTGAAAAGCTAATAGATTTTTTTGTTTCCTTTGGAACGAACGAATTAATACCGTCAACATGGGTTTTAAAAGCTGCAAATGGAAGTTTAATCGACTGGCTGTTACTCATAGTTCTCGTCATCTGGATTTTCAGAATAACATTCAGAATTGCGAATAAAAAGGCCTTTGAGGGTGCCGGATCGGGAAGTTCCAGAACGTGGGGTAAGGTGAACTTCAACAAAAAAATGGGAGTGATGCAGAAGGATTTCAAAATACTCTCCCGCGAAGGAAATTCAATGTTTTTCATGTTTTATCCCATAATTCTGGGAGCTCTTATGATGTTTGTTTCTCAGGACATATTGATGCCGACGATTTTCATGGTGATTATCGCATCGTTTTATTCATCCCAACTCATGGTCATTCAGCTTGCGCCGGAATTCACGAGTTGGCCGATCCCACTTTCGTTTCCAATAAAATTCAAAAGTCTGTTTGAAAGTAAAATAAAAATTGTCATGGGTGTTTTCACTTTGGAATATATGCTGATCCTGGTGGTAGGAATGATTTTTTATGGGTTCAATCCTCTGTCATTGCTCACGATAATAACTGCAGGGATAACGTTCTATGTTTCTGCCAAATTGGGGGCATATTTTTATCTGTCTTCCGGAGCGTTCAAAGCGGGTGCTCAGATGAAAAGACTCGGAACAAAACAGGTTTTGATACTCGAACTGGTTACAATTCTTATAGCCTTCGGAACGATAATAGTGCCGGGAGTTTATTTGAATTCCTTTTCCAGCGAAGGATTGAATGAATGGTTGCATGGAATAATTAATAATGATACAATACTTGCCGTGATAGCGATAGCTATTCCGGTTTTGGTATCATTTTTTAGTTTGAGAATTACATCTAAAAAATTGAACTCGGAGATTAAAAAAATAAAAGAAGGGATGTGAAACAATGCAGGTATCGATAGAACAGCTTTTATCTGGTTTGATGAGCAAATTAGAAACGATGGAAGCATCGCTGGATGATATTAGATTGAAAAATAATGTTTTGTTAAGACTTATAAAAGAAATGTCGAACAAAGAAATTACTCTTACAACTATTCAGCTGGCCGTTAAGGAAGAATTGAAAATCACAAAAGAAGCAGGACTGATTGAGGAAGATCAGGACACTTCTATTACCGAGAAAAGGATAACAGACAGTATTTATAAATGGCTTGAAGGAGATGTCAGTGACATCAAAGAGCAGGTTAATGAGTACAGAAAAAAACTGGAAGAAGCTCAGAGACAACATTCTGGAAATATAGATATTGCTCCTCCGAATTTTGTCGATACTCTTGGAAATCAGAACAAAAAGGGAAAAGATGGAAAAATAATATTATAAAGACGGGCCCCTTGGGGGCCTGTTTTATTTTTGGGAGTGAGAAGCCGTGGACGAAAAATATGTTGATTTCGCAGTGAATACCGTTGTAGAGCTCTGTAAAATACCCAGCCCAACGGGATATACGAAAAAAGCAGAGAAATATTTGCAAACGGTTTTTAAAGAACTCGGTTGCAAATTTTATAGAAGTTTAAAAGGAAATATTGTGGTTCAGCTTGGGGGAGATCTTGATCCTCTCGTTTTAGCTGCACATATTGACACTCTTGGAGGCATGGTCAGATCTATCAAATCCAACGGGAGGCTCAGAATAACGAATGTGGGATCATATCCCTTTGTTTTGATTGAGAACGAAGATTGTATTATTCATACGAGAGATGGTAGAGAATTCGAAGGAACTTTCAAGCATATCGATCCGGCAGTCCATGTGAATGGAAATCTGGGAAAAGAGGAAAGAACCGATAAAAACGTTGAAGTCGTTCTGGATGAGAAAGTGAATAAAAGAGAAGATGTGGAAGAATTAGGGGTCAGTGTTGGGGATTTTATCTCGATCGATCCCAGAACCAAGATGACAAAAAAAGGATTTATAAAGAGCAGACATCTGGATGATAAAGCATCCGCAGGTGTGCTTGTTTCTCTTGCCAGATATATAAAAGAAAATAAAATCGATCTTAAAAGAAAAATTTATCTCATTTTTACAACTTATGAAGAAGTCGGTCACGGCGGTTCATGTATTCCCGATGATGTGGTTGAAATGATATCCGTTGATATGGGCGCCGTTGGAGACGATCTCAAAACTGATGAATACAAAGTTTCAATCTGTGCTAAAGATAGCGGCGGACCCTATGATTACGATGTTACCACTAAATTGATAAACGTGGCAAAAAATGAGAAACTGAATTATGCCGTCGATATTTATCCATCATACGGTTCCGATGTTGAAGCAACTCTGAGAGCCGGATATGAAATAAAACATGGATTGATCGGCCCCGGAGTTTCCGCTTCTCATGGTTATGAAAGAACCCATAGAGAAGGAATAAAAAATACTCTGGAATTGCTTTTGAAATATATTCAGGAATAATAAAAAAGGGGTCCAAAACCCCCTTTTTTATTCATTCTTTAATTCTATAATCAGTTCCATCTTTATTTCTCCGGAGAAATCCATACTCGATCATATATCTTCTCAGAGTGACGAAATCAAAAAATCTTTCTTTGAGAATCTCATTCACTTCCTTTTCCGAATAAGATTTTCCCCTCTTGAAATCGTTGACTATCTTATTCAGAATGATGAGCTTTTTTTTCTGCTTTTTAGGAAAATTCAATATTTTCCCAGCCTCATCGAAATACTTCTTCAAAACCTCTTCTTCCTCTTTTTCTGTTATCAACGACCGATCATCTTCGGGGATATTTTTCCCGGTTAATGTAATAAGGTCCGATTCTTTGCTGGAATTCAGTTCAAGGATTTCCATTATTGCGAGAAAAATCTTATCCTGTCTGTACCTTTCGCGTAACCTGTACCTGTGATTTCTTATATTTGAGAGGGAGAGATTCATATTTTTGGATATTTCTTTGTCTTTTTTTGAGAGGAAAAACTGTTTTAAAAGGGCTTTTTGAGTTTCATTGAGTCCGTTATCCTTTTTATCCAGGTTCAACAGAAAATCCAGAACACCGTTGTGTTCTTCGCGAATATGAATTTTAATTGCTTTATCCGCGATACAGCTTCCTTTATTCGAGTTGTAAACAAATCCGTCTTTGAATTGCTTACCACAGACGATACATTCGAATATTCCGGTCTCTTTATCGAAGAAATATCCATTTTTTAATTCCTCAATTTTTAAGAGGTCTATTGACTCGTTTTTCATAAAATCACCCCATATACTAACGTTATTATAAAACGTTAGATTATATAATGATTTTATTGTGAATGTCAAGTATTTATTTTTTCTGATCTATGAGTTCTTTTGGAGAAATTTTCGGGTTACTGTATCTTTCCTTGTTTTTAGTCATGTGTTTGTAATCAATGGCATTTTTGGGACAGTGATGCAAACACGAAAGACAGAGAGTACAGTTGTTTTTCCACAGGGGATTTTTCAGATCATCCAGTATTATGCTGTTCGTTGGGCATATTTGCTCGCACAGTCCACAGTTATTACATAATTTTTTATCAACATGAAAATACATGAAAGAGTTTTTGATATCTTTAATGTATTTTTTATGATATTTTTCCGCAAAAAAATCTGAAAAATTACCTGAAATTGATTTCGTTTCATTGTATATTTCGTGAGCGTATTTATATATTATTTCTTCGTTGTCGGCGATAATTTTTAACTGCTTTTCTTCCGGAGGAATTTTGAATTCGGGAATAAAATTGCTGAAGAATGTTATATACCTTCCATAATTCAGGGAACGGCTTTTTTCTTCCAGACATTTATTGAGCATTTTCAGTGTTCCGCCCGATAGAGAAGACCCTCTCGTTGCGAGAGCGAATATATACTCTGCGTGTCTGAATTTAGCACTTTTAACGAAATCTTCCACTATTTTTGGAAGTCCCATATAATAAACCGGAAATACGAATCCGATCTTTTTAAAATCAAAATTGAACTCCTCTTCCAACATACATTTTGCAATTGGAATTATTTCAGAGTCTTTTAAATATTTTTTTATTTCTTTTGCAACATACAGTGAATTTCCGGTACCTGAGAAATAAAATATTTTAATGTTCATAGCCAACTCTCCCAGTTTAAATTATATAATATTTTATGAATGATTTTCTTCATTTTTTTTTATTTGCAGCATATTTAAATAAAAAACATGTTAAATTAGTATATATCAATGAAAATTCCTGGGAGGAAATTATATGATTTTTTTTGGGAAAAAGGAAATGAAAGTAATCGGACTTTTTCTGGATTATCTTGATTCTATTGAGGATTCTTTGAAATTTTTAGAAGCATTTTTTAAGGGTGTGGTTGAAGGAGATGAAGAAAAAATTCTTGTTTTGCAGAAAGAAATTTTTGATAACGAAACATTGGCGGACAAGAAGAGAAGATTACTGGAAAAATCTATGTATCGTGGATCATTTATGCCGGGGTTCAGAGGGGATATTCTTGGACTGACCGAAGGGTTTGATAAAATAGCCAACAAGGCCGAGAAAATAGCCGATAAGTATTGTCTTGAGAGGCTGGAGATTCCCATTACAATGAAGAAAAAAATTCAGGATCAGTTTCAGGCATCGTTTAGCACGTTTGAATTTTCTAAAAAAGCGGCAATTTCTCTGATGAACGATGCCAAATTAGTTGAAGAGTATATCAGCAATACTTCCGATTCGGAAAACAAGGAAGATCTAATAGAAAGAGAAAACATAAAGGAAATTTTTCTAATGGATCTTCCGTTGGCTGAAAAAAGACAGTTGAAAGATTTCATCAGTGCAATCGGAAAAATTGCCGATATTGCGGAGAATTGTGCGGATAGAATACAGATTTCACTGTTTAAAAGGTTATAATTTGTACGGGAGATTTTTATGAGAGATTTGGGTTTTGTAAGAGTTGGCGCGGCTACACCGAAAATGAGGGTAGCCGACGCGGATTATAATACTGAGAAAATACTATCACTGGTTAATGAGGCTTTAAAAAAGGGAATAAAAATAATTGTCTTTCCGGAATTATGCATTACCGGTTATACTTGTGGTGATCTTTTTTTTCAAAAGGAATTATATGAATCAAATTTAAGAAATGTGGACAGGATAGTAAAATTTTCTGCCACAGAGAAAGACATCGTAATAATAATAGGGTTTTATTTGATCGTTGAGGACATGCTTTTCAACTGCGGCGGTGTAATACACAACGGAAAGATACATGGAGTTGTTCCAAAAAAATATCTTCCGAATCACAATGAATTCTATGAAAAAAGATGGTTCGTTTCAGGTTTTGATTTCATAAAGAAAATAGATTCCGTAAAAATAAACGGTGAGAGGGTACCTTTTGGGAATATTATATTTGAGAATAAAAATTTATCTTTTTCGCTTGAAATTTGCGAGGAGCTCTGGGCAGCCATTCCACCTTCTTCACAACTGTGTGTCAACGGTGCTAAAATAATCTTCAATCTTTCCGCGAGTAATGAGATCGTCTCAAAATCCAATTACAGAAAAAAATTGGTTTCGATGCAGAGTGCAAAAAATATCTGTGGCTACGTTTACAGTTCGTCCGGAGTGAATGAATCTACTACAGATCTTGTTTTTGGTGGCGAAACCCTTATCTTTGAGAATGGGATACTCCTCGAAGAGGGGGGAAGATTCAACAGAGAATCTAAGCTGATTTATTCCGAAATAGATCTGGATAAGTTAGTGCACGACAGAATCAACAACAAAACTTTCTCCGAATGTTCGGCATTCAACAGGGATATGTCTATCATAAAAGTCGACATGGATGAGATTGTTTACGATATAGATGAATTCGGAATCACGAGGGAATTTTCAAAAAGCCCGTTTGTACCCTTCACGGGACCCGGCCTTGATGAAAGATGTGAAGAAATATTTCAAATTCAAACCAACGCCCTTGCAAAACGTTTATCACATACGAATATAAAGAATGTGGTCATTGGGATATCCGGTGGACTGGATTCGACTCTCGCGCTTCTCGTTTCTTATAAAACCTTCAAATTGTTGAAAGTCGATGTAAAAAACATAATTGGCATAACCATGCCGGGATTTGGAACGTCCGATCAAACCTATAAAAATGCTTTGAACCTCATGAAAAAACTGGGAATAACTCATAAAGAAATCTCTATAAAGGAAGCCGTTCTCAAGCATTTTAAAGATATAAACCATGATCCTTCAATAACTGATGTCACGTATGAAAACTCTCAGGCGAGAGAACGTACCCAGATATTGATGGACATAGCCAATGAAAAGGGAGCGCTGGTTATTGGCACGGGAGATTTATCCGAAGCCGCTTTGGGATGGAGTACTTATAATGGTGATCACATGTCCATGTATTCGGTCAATTTCGGTGTTCCAAAAACTCTCGTGAAATTTGTCATAAAATGGTTGTCGGAGAAAAGTGATTTCATGGACGGAGAATTGAAAGAGCTGTTGATTTCAATATTGGACACCCCCATTTCTCCTGAATTGCTGCCCGTGGATGAAACCGGCAAAATAATTCAAAAGACCGAAATGGAAATAGGTCCCTATGTTTTAAATGATTTTTTTCTGTTTCACTTTATTAGAAATGGTTATAACCCTGAGAAAATTCTTTATCTTTCAAAATATGTATTTGAAGAAGAATATTCTTATGAGTTTTTAAAAAATAGTCTGATCAATTTTTATAAAAGATTCTTCAGTCAACAATTCAAAAGGAGCTGCGTTCCTGATGGGCCTAAAGTAGGTACGGTCAGCTTATCTCCAAGAGGAGATTGGAGAATGCCAAGTGATGCCGAAGTTTCCACGTGGTTAAAAAAATTAAAATAAATAATAATTCTAGTACTTCTTTCATTTAAAATCAATATATAATTCTTAATTTTTTGTTGCAGAAATGTATTTGTTTGCCGCATATTATGGGGCATTCAAAACTTAATACTTCCTTCCTCAATTCTTAATTTTTTGCCTATTGATTTTTCTTTCTTTTTGGTTTAAAACAGTGTCTGGAGATTGAAAAACGGGAGGCTTTGTATGGAAAGAAGTATTAAAAAAACTAAGATTCTATCATTTTTTGAAGGTGGCTTTTATAACGGATTTTTTATCATTACCCAGGGATTTATTTCGACCGGATTGGCCCTCGCCTTCAATGCAAACGAATTGATTATCTCGTTTTTTGGTGTTTTACCGGCAATAAGCCAGATTGTACAGTTACTTTCTCCATATTTCCTGAAGAAAACCGGGAGTAGAAAAAAAGCCATATTGACCGCCGCTTCAATTTCCAGATATACGACCTTTTTAATACCTGTGGCATTGGCTATTGGATTTAGAAATCAATATTTATTCGTTATATATATGTGTTTCTTTTCCTTCTTCACGAGTATAGTGGGAAATATCTGGCTGTCACTCATGAAAGACATAGTAACGGAAAGTTCGGGGAAATATTTCGGACTTAGAAACATCTTTCTGACAGTTATAAATATACTCTTTACTCTTCTATATTCATTTATTCTGGATAGTTTTTCAGGGGTAACGGGATTTATAATTGTATCGGCTATTGCTTCCGTCTCCGCGACTCTGAGCGCGATAATTTTGAATTATCATTATTATCCTCCAAAAGAAATAAAAATTGCGAGGAATATTTTTTCTTCATCTTTTAAAAATCCTGTTTTCAAGAAGTATTTGAATTTTTCTATATTCTGGAATTTTGCTATAGCTTTTGCAGGACCATTTTTTAGTTATCACCTCATAGTAAATCTTAAAATGAGCTATACTTTTTTGGGAACGTTGAATGTACTGACCGGACTGATTTCAATGTTTTTTTATTGGATATGGGGAATGCTTTCCGATAAAATCGGAAACAGACCTGTTGCGGAATTTGGAACTTTAACGGCCGCATTGATTCCGCTGATTTATCTGTTTGTCAATGTAAACCCGGTTCCACTGTTGTTTTTGGATTCTTTAACGACGGCGGTTGCCTGGAGTGCCGTTAACCTGAGCTTATTTACGATAATGATGGAAATTTTCGATAGAGAAAAAACGGAAGAATATTTTTCGGTTCTTTCATTTTCGAATGGAGTAAGTGCAATAATAGGCGCTTTAGCCGGAGGATTACTGGCCTCTTATTTAAAACATATCAATCTGAATTTTCTTGGAACGGGTTTTAACGGTGTACAGTTTCTGTTTCTTGGAGCCTTCTTATTGAGATTGTTTGCATTCACAAAACTGAGGAAAGTTCAGAGTAAAAAAGTAGAATCTGTTCCAACTTTTTTCCTGAATACCGCTATAGTAACATGGAAAAGAATAGCCTGGCGCCCAAGAGAATACTCATCCGTTTATTCATCACTTATACAACCAAAGGTAATCGATAAAGATGAAAAAAATGTAATTTAAAAAATATGTGCTGTTACAGAGACTTTCAAATTCCAATCAAAAAACCGTTTCAAAAAATGTTTTGATTATATCCAAACCACCGATTACCGTTCCAAAAACACTTCCGAGATTTGCAAGAATAATAACCAGCAATATTCTCGTCACTCTGTTTTTCCAGAAGCCCTTTACATTGTATAAATCGGTTGACAGGTTTTGAAAATCAATTACTTTGGGTTTTCTTAAATTTGCCTCAACCAGGCCCGCAAACCATCCTGCCGCCAACAAGGGGCTCAGGGAGCTTATTGGAGCAACAACAAATGCGGTCAGTATTGATAGAGGGTGTCCCAAAGCTATGATTGTTCCCAATGCGGAGAGTGAACCATTCCAGATTATCCAGCTCATAATCTGGCTCAATCCCGCGGACGGATCCACCGAAAGTGTCAGTACAATCATCAAGACGATGAAGGCGGCAAGGGACCAGCCGATTATTTTTCCAGTGTGTTTCTTTGGAGGTTTTTTTTCCAGTTCTGCCAAATCGTGATCCTTCTCTATTTCTTTTTTTATTCCGGGAAGATGTCCGGCCCCAACTATGGCAAACACTTTTTTACCCGGAGCATTTTTAATCTTTTCTGATAGATACTGATCACGTTCATCGATCAAAACACTTTTTATGGCAGGAAATGACTTGGACATTTCTCCAAGTGCTGCATCCAACATATCTCCCGATTTCAGTTCATCGAGTTCCTCTTCGGTTACTTCTTCGTTGCTAACGGCTGCAAAAATGAACTGAAAGAACAGTTTGAACTTTCCAAAGAAACTCATCTTTCCCCAGATTCGGGAAAAGGTGGTCGAAATGTCTCTATCCGCAAGAACCAGATTTGCACCGGTTTCTTCCGCGGATTGTATACCCTGTATCATTTCCTGACCGGAATTTATTTCCATTTTTTTTGCGATTCTTTTTTGAAATGAAGACAAAATAAGATTCGCAAGAAGAAACATCGCCTTTTTTTCCTTTATAATCTTTATGATATCGGTTTTTTTCCATTTATCCGGATCTTTTATTGAATCATATCTCGATTTACACAGTTCAATACAAATTGAATCCGGTTTTTCTTTTTCCACTATTTCCTTCACTTGTTCTGCGCTCTTCTTTGAAACGTGAGCGGTTCCCAAAATCATTATTTCCTTTCCATTCAAATTTATCCTAGTTAATCCATTTTCATTTTCTGACATATTAATTTCCCATCCTTTTAAATCCTGAGTATTGATTTAAATTTTTTCATCTGTCTTCTATATAATATCAAAGTTATTAAAAAAGCAACACCATCGGATATTGGAAAAGCTATCCATATTCCGAACATTCCAAAGATCGATGAAGTGAGAAGCACGACCGGTATCAACACTATTAACTGTCTGGACATGGCCAGAATCAGAGCCTCAACCGCTTTGCCTATGGAAAGAAACATAGTGGTTCCCACAACCTGGAATCCTATCAAAACAAAACAAATAATGAAGATCCTCAATGCTACTATTCCTTCGTTGATTAAGTTGAGATCCGAAGAAAAAAGCTCAAGAAGTGGTCTTGGAAATAGGCCCATGACGACCGCTCCTATGATACACATTATTGTACCGATTAAAATAGTTTTTTTCATTGTCAGTATGACTCTTTCGTACTGCTTAGCACCGTAATTATATCCGACAATAGGTTGCTGGCCCTGGGCAAGCCCAAACAATGGCATCAAGGCGAACATTATGAGACGGTTAATCATTCCGTAAATAGTTATACCTTCCGTTCCACCGTATTTTTTCAAAAGATTGTTCAATACTATCATGAGTAAACTGCCGGAGACCTGTCTTACAAATGAAGAAACGCCTATGGAGACGATTTCTATGACGATTTTTAAATTGAGTAAGAGATTTTTTATTTTCAATTTCAGATCACTTTTTCCTTTGAAAAGATAAAACATAATGAAAATACCGCCGAACAATTGAGCGAGAATGGTTGCATATGCCGCACCGGCTATTCCCATATTCAAAGAAAAAATAAAAATAGGATCGAGTATGATATTGCTGATAGCACCGATTAACATAACGATCATGGATATTTTTGCCTTACCTTCGGATCTTATAATGTTATTCATAGCCATCGTCCAGGCCATTATTATTGTTCCCAGAATAATTATTCTTCCATAATCTGTGGCATAGGGAAGTATTTCTTCATTTGCCCCAAAAATTATCATGAGTGGATCCAGAAATAACATTCCCAGTACTGTTATCAGGATACTGGTGATCACGATCAATGAAATTATGTTTCCAAGAGCTCTGTTTGCTTTTTCACGATTGTCTGAACCCAAAGATCTTGAGATTACCGAGGCGCCCCCCATTCCTATTGTCTGAGCTACTCCCATTCTGAAAATCTGAATTGGAAACGCGACCGATATTCCTGCTATTCCAATGGATCCAACACCCCTTCCGACAAATATCGCATCAACGAGATTGTAAAGGGCCTGAATAGTCATAGCAATTACAGCAGGAAAAGACAATTGAAAAAGAAGTTTATCTATTTTTTCTGTTCCTAAAAAATCACTCTTTTTCAAATTTTTTCCCCTTCCAAATAATCAACATTAATTAAATATAATAATCTATCTAAAATTCTGAAGTAAAAATTTCAATATTTTAGCTTTTTATGTTATTTTTCCAATTTTTATTTATCTTCGTGATCTTCATCTTCAGTTAAGTGCGGTGACTGTATCAATTCGGACTCCGTTCTGGCAATTCTGAATCCCACCAGGCTACTCGAACTGTCGGGTATCTCACTGTTTCTTTGGGTGATTCTTAAAAAAGCCGCTATATTACTCCAGCATCCACCTCTAACGACTTTCAGTTCTCCGGATGAAACATAGACATTTGTGAGTGAATTGCGTGTATAAGGCTGATATGAATCGGAACACCACTCTCTCACATTACCACTCATATCATAAATTCCCAACTCATTTGGATTTTTTTGAGCGACCTCGTGAGTTTTATTGTCAGAATTGAATTTATACCATCCGACCTCTCCCACTTCGTTACCACCTGCATAAGTAGTATCCTTTGTTTCATTTCCTCCCCTTGCAGCGAATTCCCACTCTGCTTCGGTTGGTAATCGATAACCTTCGACATTCGAAGGATCTTCAGCAGGATTTCCGGATTTATCCACTAATTCTCCATCCTTGTTATAAGCAAATTTTAATCCTTCCTTGCTGCTCAACCAGTTACAATATTTAATTGCATCCCACCAGGAAATATAAATAACGGGTCTTTTTCCTCTGCCCCATTCATTATCATTGGGAACTTCAAGTCTGGTTTCTTTGCAAAATAAATCATAATCCTCGAAGGAGACAAGATTTTTGCTTATAAGATAGCTATAAGTGAGAGTTACAGAATGAACGGGTTTTTCATTTGTGTTTCCCTTCAGTGATCCCATCTGGAAAATCCCGGCTTTCACGTGAGCAAATTTTTGATTTTTAGTAGATTTTTTCTTTTTCATGGTTAACATTCCATTGGAATTGGGAACAAGGTCATCCTCAAATATTATTTGATCTATTAAACCTTTATATATTTCTATTTTTGGTCCTAAATCCAATTTTATTTCAAAATCCTCAATGCTCAGCAAACCTCTCACACTGTTTCCGTTTTTCATTTTTATTCTGGGCATTCTATGATCGGGATATGAAACATTCATAGAAACAGCGTGATCAAGATCAATCGGTATTTTTGCATATGGAGTCAGAACGTTCAATTCTTTATTTTTAAGTATTCCAGTGAAATAATCCTCATTTCTCAGAAGGATGTATGTACCGATATCCTCAAGATCATCGGTGGAATTATCCGCCATGAATGTTATCTTTTTTAATGTTTCCATTCTTATTTTTATATCCTTGCCACCAGGCATTCGAAAATCAATTTCTTTCTCGTCTATAAAGCCTGAAAAAAGGTTGTTATTCAAAGTAACGATTGATTGTAAATTTTTCATCCCAACGTTAAAATTGATGACTGCGATGTACTTTGTTTTGATGTTAATATGTGCATAGGATGTTCTTATATTAAATTCTTCATTTAAGATCACACCCAGGTAAGTATCACCATTACTCAAGAAAATCTCATCATAGTTTTCGATGTTCATAAAATCATCTGGGTTCTTCACAAGTCTCACCCCACAGAATACAATTAACTAATTTTATCACAAACAATTATTTTATATTCATATTAAAGAATTCATTATGCTTAAACTTTTTTTTAAGCACAAACCACAAATTTGTTTTAAAATATTGTAAATAGATCTAGGAGGAATTATTTATGTATGATTTCAAAGGCATAGAAAAAAGATGGCAAAAATATTTTGAAGAAGAAAATCTTTTCCATGTAGATATGAATGAATCGGAAAAACCATTTTACAATCTTATGATGTTTCCATATCCCTCTGCCAAGGGTTTACATATAGGAAATATGTTTTCTTTTATCGGTTCGGATCTTTATGGGCGGTATCAAAGATTGAGTGGAAAAGATGTTTTTGAACCGATAGGATTCGATGCATTCGGAATACACAGTGAAAATTACGCATTGAAAATAGGCAAACATCCTGCCGAGTTGACTCCGAAAAGTATAAAATTTTTCAGAGATGAACAGCTTAAAAAGATTGGAAATATTTATGACTGGGACAGCGAATTGAGTACGGCTTCTCCAGAGTATTATAAATGGACTCAATGGATATTCATTCAATTGTATAAAAGAGGTCTGGCGGAGAAAAGAACGTCTTCCGTTAATTGGTGTCCTTCGTGTAAAACCGTTCTGGCTGATGAACAGGTACAGAATGGTTTTTGTGAAAGATGCGGCAGTGAAGTACAAAAAAAAGAAATGAGTCAATGGTTTTTCAAGATAACGGATTATGCTGAAAGACTGTTGAATAATCTGGACTATCTTGATTGGACCGAGACGACAAAAAATCTTCAGAGATCCTGGATCGGAAAATCTACAGGTGCTTCCATAAAGTTCGATGTGGAAAATTTCGATTTTTCTATTGAAGTTTTCACAACAAGGCCGGATACAATTTATGGGGTAACCTACATAGTTGTTGCTCCTGAATATGTTCATACAAAGGAACTTATAAAGGATGAGAAAAGAAATGAGTATAAAAAATTTCTTGATGAAGTCAATGAAATGGATATTGTAACTAGAACTTCGAATACCAGGCCTAAAACGGGAATTTTCACAGGTAGTTATGC
>JASGMR010000097.1 GCA_030156385.1 Kosmotogales bacterium | reverse complement strand
ATTTCTTCGATTAATGACGCGAAATTTAAAACCACCGTCAACGTTAATAACAGAACTAAGATTTTTCTTTTCATAATTACCCTCCTTAAAAATAGTATAAAAAAATCCGGGCAAAGCCCGGATTGTCATAATTTTATTATTACAACCGAGCTTTAAAATATGAATGATGATGATTCGAATAGAAAATATTTAAAGACATACTGTATATAACCTCCTCAAAAAAATAAAAAACCGGGCTTAAGCCCGGTTTGCACGACGAAAAAGACGCCATTACCGGGCGACCAGATTATGATGAACGTGATTATTATTTTTTAGATACAAAGAATTTATTATCATAACGCTACTCCTTTGATTGCAATAATAAAATAATAATTCTATTTTGTCAAGTTATAAAATTAATAATCGTTTCTCCATTTCATTAAATATGAAATGTTTTTAAATGGGCAATTGAAACAGGCCTTTGAATTATTAATAAAACTCGGAGGATAAATACCCTCTGATATGCTTTCATGTGTATTATCTATCCAATTGAGTATCTCTTCTTTTGATATCTCTTTTCTTGAAAATTTCCAGATGATCCGATCATCATCTTTTTGGATTTTAAAGTTATCGAAGTAATTTTTTTCGGTTTTTACCGGTTTGAATACCCCGCCGGTCAGTTCTTTTTCCGGAAACAGAATTTCTACGGCGAGGGAATATAGAATCAACTGTTTTTTATCTCCGTTGGGACTTCTTTTATAATCAATTAAATACAGTTTATTTTGATCTTCATCGATTCTGTCTATTTTTCCGTTGAGATTTATTTTTGAAATTTTTACCAGCTTATTATATTTTGGACCGAAAGGCAGTTCGAAGTATTCCGGAATAAAAGAAGAAGGTCTGTTTGGAATTTTTTTAGTTTCCTTATTGAAAATATAATTGTTCAATATCTTTTCGTGTTTTGTATATTCGTAGTCGTATATATCTTTGTAGCTGGTATCTATGAGTTTATTCAGATTTTGTTCGATTGATTTTTTATAATCTTCGCCAGAATAAAAATCTCTCAACACATTGTGATAAAGAATTCCTTCTTCCAGAGGATTCAGTTCATAGGTACTTTTCTCCTCTCCTTTCAGACCTATCAGATATATCAGAAAAAATTTAAAGGGACATTGATCATATGAGTTGAGTTTTGAGAAACTATAATTGTTATTTATATTTTTTCCTAAGGAGTTCAGATCTTTTATCTTCCATTCGAATTCATTTTTTTCTTTGTTGAGTGAATTTTCCAGTTCGTTCAGATCATAATTGTCCCTCAACTCATCCCATATCTTTGTGCCAAAAAATTTTGTCAGTTTATTTTCCAGTTCTTTCCTGCAAAAAACGAACTTTTTATTCTTATTCGAATATTCTGTTTTTTCGGATACGGAAAATTTTTCGAATTCATCGATATAAATGGATTTTAATATGGGTTTCCCGTCGTTGGTCTGGATCGGATATGAGAAAAAAATCTTTTTTTCGGCGTTGATTATAGATAGATAGAGGTTCAATTTTTCCTGATCCTCGAATCTGTTGAAAAAATCTTTTGGTACGTCGCTTTCGTACATCAGATAAGAATAAAAAGGGTTTATACTGATTTTGGGATAATTTTCATCGGTGAACCCAATGAAAAATTTGAATTTTTTTCTGTTGAATCTGGAATGAGTCGTATTTTCAATCGTTATTCTTCCGCTTATGGGAGGAGATATATAATATTTCTTTGAGTGTATAAAAATTTTGAGATATTCATAAAATAGATCTGGGGAAATTTTGTCATACCCCAAATGAAACAGGGCCTTTTCAAGATCTGGAAGGAGTTTTTCAAAAAATAAATTCACGTAATCTTTTTCAATTTTTGTAGTTCGGAAATTAAAGATTTCCTCAAATTCTTCATTCTTTTGTATTTCTTTAAATAACTCTTCCATGAGTGAAAAATATTCATTGATATTGATTTTGCCCGTGTTTATCTTTTCAAGAATTGAAAATATATCATCTATATCTTTTTTGAATTTTTCAATAAACTCCACATCTTTTTTGATTTGATCGATTTCTTCCGTTCCAAATTCTTCATCATAATTGTATTCCATTGAGCGGAGTTTTTTTTCTAAAAACTTTTTGTGAATCGATAATTTTCTTTTAAAATCGAGTTTTTTATTTTCAAGTGAGGTAAATTCATAATCATAATATATATGAGCGTCAAGTGCCAATTTTTCATAAATTCTCGCATTCTCGGGATTTTTTGAATAACCGGAATCGAAAAGGGCCATGAGGGAATTGGTGGAAAATCCCTGATGCAAACATTCGAATGATGCCAGAATCTTTTTCACTATGATTGAGTTTTCAATATTATTTTCGTTGATTGTTGAATAGTTTACCGAATATTCTTCTAATTTTTCTTCCAGACTCTTTATGTATAAGTCATCATCCGGAACGACCACAGAGATATCGTCTGCCGATATTCCTTTTATCAGCATTGATTTAACAATTCTGGATATTTCACATATTTCATCGTTCTTATTTTTGAATTCACTGACCACTATATTCTCTGATTTTTGAAAATTTAAATTTCTGGAAAACAGAGAAGTTTTAAATGGTGACAGTTCATCGGGAAAAAATTGTTTATTTAATCCGGTTATTTTAAACGCGGTGGTTTTTTTATTCAATGAATTAAAAATATTGATAAAACTTTGAGAACCGTAAAATAATTTTTCTTTACCAGTATCAGCCGGGAATGATAAATAAATCTCTGGAAACTTATCGCTTATGGTTGTTATAAAAATTTGATGAGCTTTTGAAAAATCATTGAATCCATCTATGAACAGCGTTTTTCCATATTTAGAAAAATCGACCGAATCGACACAATCAGATAATTTTAAGTAAGCATCGAAGGTATCGAAGGTTTTGTTATTTTCAATCTTTGATTGAACGGTATCAAATATTTTCTTCAGGAAACTGATATAGGAATCTTCGTAATCACTGAAAATATTTTCGAACCCGTTATTTTCTTTCACATCATTTATCATTTTATATAAAAATTCCAGAATATTGCTGCTCTTCGAAATCCCTTTTAATTCCGTATGTGAAAGTATTTTTGATATTTCAAATAAAATCAATTCCTTTTGAATAAACAACAGATCCGGGTTGGCTTCTCTGTAAAGAGTAACAGCAAACTGATCGATGGTGAAGAAATTTGAAGATATTATAGACTCTGTTTCAGACATACACTTTTCTCTTATATTTTTAACGTAATTTCCATTGGGACCTATAAAAATGTAAGAAAGCGGGTCCTCTGAATTTTTTTTCAGGAGATTATTTATAATTTCTGTGGTTTTACCTGAAAAGGATTTACCTTTAAAAATATGAATTTTCGTTTTATCCTGCATCAGAATATATTTTCGGGTTGAATGACGACTTCTTCAACATTATCGAATTGAAGTCCGGTTTTTATCAATTCCCATTCAATTATTTTCTTTTCAAGTGGGCTTTTGTTCGATAGTGCTTCATAATTATCGAATTTCAAATAGAGAGTTTTTCCACTCAATGAAGCACCTTTGAATGTTAATCCTTCTATTGGGAAAAATGTCGAGTAACCCATTTCCCTTTCATAGAATGATAAATCTTCATCGAGTAACAATCGATAAGTGTCGTTTATTGGGGACTCTGAGTTTATAGTATATCTGATCAGGGGAAAAACGGAATAACCGGAAGCGATATGATCTTCATCCAGCGTATTTTGTATGACTTTATTGTTTGCGTAGATGAATATTTGTGATTCGTCATTCTCATTTGTAATGTTTATGCCAGCGCGATTATTTTCGAGCCATTTCATTTCGTCATAAATCAAATTATATTTTTGATTCAATTCGTTTTGATAATTGATAAATAAAAACAAAAAGACCACCGCCAACGCGACAAGAGATACCAGGAATATAAATGATAGAGTCTTATAATTAAATTTTCTGTCTTTTTTCATAATAATCATCCTTTGCAACCATTAATTAAAATAAATTTTCAATGAAATATGTTAAAAATTATCTTTCCAACAAATTGGAGTTATCAATCATAGATGATATAATTATTCTAATATAAAAATCGAACTTTATAAAGTGCTGTAAAGATAAAAAGGAGGTAGTTACATTGATAAAGGTATTTTTTCCGGATGGAACAAAAAAGGAGTTTGATAATGGAACGACGTCCTTGGATGTAGCTGGCGATATTTCTAAAAGGCTCGCATCGAAGGCTATAGGAGCGGAAGTTAATGGAAATTTATTTGATTTAAATAGAACCCTTCCAGAAGAATCGGAGATAAAAATAATCACCCTTAATGATGAACTGGCGGAGGGATTTTACCGCCATACATTTTCACATATTTTAGCTCAGGCAGTTATAAGAATATATGGTAAAGAAAACGTGAAATTGGGAATAGGACCCGTTATCAAAAATGGTTTTTATTATGATTTTGATTTGGGAGACGTTAGAATTTCCGATGAGGATTTGGGAAAAATTGAGAAAGAGATGGCGAAAATCATATCTGAAGATTATCCGATTGAGAGAATAGAGGCGGGTAAAGAAAAGGCCGGGGAGATTTTAAAGGATCAAAAATATAAACTTGAATTACTTGAAGGCATTGAAGATGATGATGTCACATTTTATAAGCAGGGAGATTTTATAGATCTTTGCAGAGGGCCACATATGCCCTCAACTGGTAAAGTGAAATATTTCAAACTCACATCGGTTTCCGGGGCCTACTGGCGAGGTGACGAGAATAACCCGATGCTTCAGAGAATTTATGGTACTGCTTTTGCGAAGAAGAATGAACTTGAAGAATATTTGAATATGATGGAAGAGGCCAAAAAAAGAGATCACAGAAAGTTGGGACCGAAGATGGGGCTTTTCAGTTTTAATCATGAATATGCACCGGGAATGGCGTTTTTCCATCCCAAGGGAACCATCGCTTTAAATGAGCTCATGGAATTTTCCAGAAAAATGCATAAGGAAGACGGATACGAGGAGATAAACACTCCGCTTATTATGAATGAGGAGCTTTGGAAAATCTCGGGACACTGGGACCATTACAGTGAAAACATGTACTTCTCTGAAATGGAAAATCAGAATTTTGCTGTGAAGCCTATGAACTGTCCGGGACATATAATTATATATAAATCCAGTTCGGTCAGTTATAGGGATTTACCCATAAAAATGTTTGAATTCGGAAAGGTTCATAGATACGAAAGAAGCGGTGCTTTACATGGTTTGTTCAGGGTGAGGGGATTCACTCAGGATGATGCCCATATATTCTGCACAATGGAAGGTGTTGAAGAGCAGATAAAAGGAGTCATTAAATTAGTCGACAAAATATACAAAACTTTCGATTTTGAATACAGAGCGGAATTGAGCACGAGGCCTGAAGATTATATGGGAGATCCTCTTTTGTGGGATAAGGCTACGGAAATATTGAAAACAACTTTGGAAGACGTTGGATTGAATTACAAAATCAACGAAGGTGACGGAGCATTTTACGGGCCAAAAATCGACTATCATATTAAAGACAGCTTGGGAAGAGAGTGGCAATGTGCAACTATCCAGCTTGATTTCATGATGCCTGAAAAATTCCATTTAAAGTACATTGATAATGAAAATCAGGAAGTTCAGCCGGTTATGATTCACAGAACTATCTTTGGATCTACCGAACGTTTTTTTGGCATTTTAACGGAGAATTTTGCTGGTGCTTTCCCCTCCTGGTTTTCGCCGGTCCATGCGATATTGCTTCCTATTGCCGATAGACATGTTGAATTCGCTCTCGATATTCAAAAGAAACTTTCCGATGAGGGCCTGAGAGTTGATGTAGACGAAAGACAAAAATCAACCAATTTCAAGGTCAGAGATGCACAGGTGAATAAGATTCCCTACATTCTCGTAATCGGTGATAAAGAGATCGAAAAAAATAATTTGTCCATAAGAACCAGAAACAATAAACAGATAAATGATGTGGAAATAGATTATTTCAGTAAAAAGGTTAAAGAGGAAATTGATAAAAAAATGATAAATTCCATATTTGAATAAATCCTGTCCGGCAGGGTTTTTGTAAGAGGTGTTTATATGAATATCATTGATATAATACCTATTGCTAAAGGTGATCGGCCCGCGGATGTCCTGCTGAAAAATTGCAGGATAGTTAATGTTTTTACAGGAGAAATAGAAGAATCCAATATCGCTCTTTTTAAGAAAAGAATAGCCGGTATTGGTGATTATACAGATGGGGTAAGGGAAATAGATGTAAGAGGCAATTTTGTCGTTCCCGGACTCATCGATGCTCATATGCACATAGAGTCCTCAATGTTATCACCCATGGAGTTTATAAAAACGGTTCTCAGAAGAGGAACCACAACTCTCATTGCCGATCCTCATGAAATTGCGAATGTTTTCGGATTGAAGGGGATAAAATACATGCTTGATTCCACAGAAGGATTACCGATCAATTTATATTTTATGATTCCTTCGGCAGTTCCAGCTACTAATATGGAAACCAGTGGTGCTAAAATTTCGGTAATGGATATGATAGGGTTCGTTGAAAAATTCAGAAGAGTTTCAGGACTGGGTGAAGTTATGAACTATCCGGATATTTTGAATCTCGATGAGAACTCCATAGCAAAAATAGAATTGATAAGACACAAATATAAACCTATAGATGGTCATTCGCCGGGTCTGTCGGGGAAAGATCTCAATGCATACATCGATGCTTTCGTCAGATCGGACCACGAATGTAACGAATATGAAGAAGCATATGAAAAAGTTTCCAGAGGTATGCAGTTACTCATAAGAGAGGGAAGCACTGAAAGAAATATGATCGATCTGCTTCCGGTGCTGAATGAAAAAACTTTTCCTTATATATCTTTCTGTACGGATGATAAACATCCCGGGGATATTTTAAAAGAAGGGCATATCGATTTCATGATTAACAAAGCCATAAAAAACGGAATCGATCCAATCACCGCTATAAGGTGCTCGACAATAAACACCGCCAATCATTATCATCTGAGATCGATGGGTGCAATCGCACCCGGATATAAAGCCGACATACTAATAGTTGAGGATCTTGAGAATTTTTATCCCAAGATCGTTATAAAAGATTCGGAAATAGTTGCTGAAAACGGAGAGTTGGTGAAGGAATTTGACAGAAGATATCTACCACTGGAAGAAATAAACAGTTTCAAATGTCCGTATTTTGAGAAAGAAGATTTTAAGGTAATTGCGAAGGGAAAGAAAATAAATGTTATCAAAGTTCTTCCCGATATAGTGATGACTAAAAAACGAATCATGAATGCAAAAATTGAAAATAATGAAGTTGTTCAGGATATAGATAATGACATTTTAAAAATTTCAGTAATATGCAGATATACAGAGGAAAAATCTCATTCATTGGGTTTTGTTAACGGGACATCGTTGAAAGAAGGTGCCGTAGCAACTTCCGTAGGACACGACTCACATAATATGGCTGTCCTGGGGACGAATGATGAAGATATGGTCCTGGCGGCCAACAGATGTATTACACTGGGCGGAGGATTGATTGTTGCCAATAAGGGAAAAATAGTTGAAGAACTTTCCCTGCCAATCGCAGGATTGATGTCGGATTTGACGGGAGAGGAAGTTGCTGAAAAAATCAACGATCTTAAGCGTATTTTACATAAAATGGGCTGTAAAATACCGGATTTGTTTATGACATTATCATTCATACAATTGTCCGTTATACCCGATTTCAGAATAACGAATTTGGGGCTTGTCGATTCCGAAAATCATGAGTTTTGTTCATTGTTTTATAAGGGAAATTAAATGGAAAGGATTATTGGTAAGAAAATAAAAAGGGTGGATGCATATTCGAAAGTTACAGGTAAAGCGAAATATGCTGCGGATTTATTTTTCGATAGAATGATCTATGCCTATCCTGTTATTTCCGGAGTCTCCCATGGTATTTTAAAAAAAATAGATATTTCCGAAGCCATGAAACTGAGTGGTACGGTAGATGTAATCACCCATAAAGATATCCCGGGTTCGAATTCGATGGGAGAAACAGTTAAAGATATGTTCTGCCTCATTCCTGAAGGAGAAAAAGTCAGATATTTTGGCGATGTAGTTGCGATAGCTTTGGGAAAGACTCA
>JASGMR010000096.1 GCA_030156385.1 Kosmotogales bacterium | reverse complement strand
ATGAGTCTACTCTATATATTTTTTTAAATCGGGATTCTTCGAAAGGATCTTCTCCATACCCGTTTCATCGATTATTCGATAATGAGGGGCGTAGTTTTCATGATATATCCGGGAGTGGTGTAATATTTCTTCTCCTTTTTTTAAACCGGTGTTGAATTCTTCGGTGGTTTTATCGTCAAAATTATCCGATATTCCGAGACAGTGGATTTCTTCTTTAATTTTTTCCCATAATTTTTCCCAGCCGGAAGACTTCATTCGTCGGGAACGCAGAATGGTGTTATAAAATGAATCGACAATCACAGAGATTGAAATCTTTTTGTTGACAATAAAATACAGCGGAAAACGGTAGATCTTTTTTTCCAGTGAAATGTCCATAATAGGATCGGATAAATTCATGAAAAGGGATTCGATCTCTTTTTCTATCTGCAGGCCGACACTTATTTTATCCGAAACGATATGGTTGGCACCAAAAATACTCTGATAAAAGAGTTTATAATAATCTATCAGTTGAGCTTTTTCATGAATTTTTGCCTCTTTGATAATAAGTGCGCGAATTTGTTCTCTTTCCTGATCAATGTCGTTCACTTTCTGCCATTTCCTTTATTTTTGGAACTATGATAATCTTCAGGTTTTTACTTTAAAACCGGTCCCATATAACCCAGAAGACTGGAAATATTTCTAGCCACCTGAGAAACTCTTATTCCATAATATTCTTCGTCTCTGTCTATAGATATTTTGCTCAGAGCGAGATTCATGGATGCGACTATTTCACCGGTGCCATCGAAGATGGGCGCACCGAAGCATATTTCTCCGGAGGTGAACTCTTCGTTGCTTACTCCATAGCCCTTCAACTTGATTTCCTGTAAATCCTTCAGAATATTTTCTTTGTCCACAAGTGTAAGGGAAGCGAATTTTTTAAATTCGGTGTTATCCAGGTAATCTTGTACCTTTTCCGGACTTTGAAAAGCCAGGAGTACCTTTCCGAGAGAAGTACAGTAAAGTGGTATTTCGTAACCTATAATACTGTTGATGAAAACTTTGTCTGACGCCAGACTTCTGTCCACAATGAGGGCCCTGTTGTTATTGAGAATCGCCAGATGCGAATTTCCGTGAAATTCCCTTGCAAGCCCCTGAAGATGGGGCCTTACCACTTCTATAAGATTCAATCCCGCAAGCACCATATTTCCCTTAACGACAAATTTTATTCCGAGACTGTATTTTCCGTTTCCATTTCTGACGAGATATTTGCTTTTTTCCAGGGTCGACAATAAAGGATAAATACTGCTGAGATTCAAATTGAGCATTTTCGAAATTTCCGAAGCGGTCAGTTCTTTATTCTCCCTCGTAAAGCAATCGAGTATGCTCATGGCCTTTTCAAGTGATTTGTTCTGATATTCTCTCACAGTAATTCATCCCCATTTATTCAACATTTATTTCATTTTACTTTATCGCAGCGAGTTTTTCAAATAGACCGGAAGTACTATTTTTAAGCTCTAAAAATATTTTGTAATATTTTTCGTACTCTTTCGTCTTTTTTCCATCTGGTTCAGTTATGTCATTTATCTTTATTTTTTCATGGAGAATTGAAAAATTACCGTACAATCCTATTCCCAGTCCCCCGGCGACAGCAGCACCAAGGGCACCCGCTTCCCGGGTGACCGACGGACATAAAATCTTCTTACCTAGAATATCCGAAAGTATCTGTCTCCACAGTTTGGACTCCGCTCCTCCTCCGATAACCCTTATGCTGCTCGAATCATACCCCAGCTTGGAAAACAGATCTGCTATTTCCTTTAATCCATACCCCATTCCTTCAATAACTGCCCTGTACATATCGCCTGTTTTATTCACAAGATTGAGGCCGAAGAAAACCCCTCTGGCATTGGGATTGCTGTCCCCCGCCCAGATTCCCCTCATATATGGAAGAAAAATGAGCTTGTTGGATCCCACCGGACTCATTTTCGCCTCTTCATTCATTTTCTGAAATGCATTTTTCCCATCACATGTATTTTTAGCGTATATATTATCCCTCATCCATTGATAGCATATCCCGGCACCAGTCATCTGATAATGAATCGCATAACTTTCCGGAACTATATGAGAATAATTGACAATTTTGGAATCATAATGAAAGACGGGTTTTTCTGAAAAAAATCCCATCCATGCTGCCGATCCGAGACATATATAACTTACGTTTTCTTCAACGGTACCCGCTCCCGCAGCAGCACAGGCTACATCACCACCCCCCATGACCACGGGTGTTCCCGGTAAAAGTCCCGTTTCTTCAGCGACGTCGTTTTTAACGGATCCTATAAGCTCCGAAGCATTCACAATTTCCGGCATCAAAGAAGAGGGTATACCGGCAGCTTTCAATATTTTTTCGGACCAGGTCCTATTACTTATATCCATAGCTCCCGTGTTACATGCCTGAGAACAGTCCGTGAAGTATTTCCCAGTGAGCTTGCTGTCAAGAAAATCCACTGTATTCAACACTTTACAGGTCTTTTTATATAGTTCGGGATAATTATTTTTAAACCAGATTATTTTAAACAATGAATATTGTTCCGGAACCTGCCCTGCTCCGGTTATTCTGTAAAATTCCTCTTTGGAAATTTTTCTGAAAAAATCCTGTACTTCTCTCTGAGCAGAAAGATCGGCGTATATAGGTATTTCATCCAGAAGGGAATTCCCGTTTTTATCAACGGGCACCATACTCGGCGAATGCCCGCTGAAAGTGACAACAGAAATATCTTTGTTCGAAATTTCAGACTTCTTCATGACTTCTTTCGTACAATCACAAACGACACGCCACCAGTCGGAAGGTCTCTGAAGTGCACGGCACTCTCCCGGATAAAATGTTTTGTATTGTTCTATATGACTGCCCATCAAATTCAGTTCTTCATCAAAAATACATGCTTTATTCGCAGTTGTGCCGAAATCATGCACCAATATATATTTCATCTTCACTCTCCGGGAATCAATTTATCGTTTTTGTCTTTAAACCGGCAGCATAAGCCAATATTTCTTCTTCGGACGTTTCTTCGGGGTATAATTCTCCCGCTATCTTTCCTTTGTGCATAACCAGGATTCTGTCGCTCATTCCAAGTATTTCGGGAAGTTCCGAAGAAACCATTATTATCGACATTCCTTCTCCGGTCAGTTCCTTCATCAGCTTGTAAATCTCCGCTTTTGTTCCGACATCGATTCCTCTGGTTGGTTCATCGAGTAACAGAACGTCCGCCCCGCTGAAAAGCCATTTCGACAGAACAACCTTTTGCTGATTTCCCCCGCTCAGATATTCCGCCAGTTGATTCATCGTCGGAGTCGCAATTTTTAATCTGTCGATATATTCCTGAGCGGCGTCTCTGTCTTTTTTTCCGTTGATAAAAGTTAATTTCGATATTTTTTTATAACCGACGAGCGATATGTTCTTTTTTACCGCCATCGGCAATATCAGGCCCGTTTTATGTCTGTCTTCGGTTACAAAACCGAACCCGTTTGAAATAGATCTTCTTGGAGTTTTATTCGATACCCTTTTATTTTTCAAATTCACGGAGCCTCCTATCAGAGGATCGAGCCCGAATAAAGCTTCGCACAGTTCGGTCCTTCCGGCGCCGACCAACCCTGCTATTCCAAGTATTTCTCCCTTTTTCAATTCGAAATTGACATTATGAATTTTCCTGGTCGTCAGACCGGCGACTTTCAAAACCGTTTCATCGCTTTTATCTTTATCTCTCGAAGGA
Organism: Kosmotogales bacterium; assembly: GCA_030156385.1. Lineage (GTDB taxonomy): Bacteria > Thermotogota > Thermotogae > Petrotogales > Kosmotogaceae > JASGMR01. The sequence continues at coordinate 4,482 of JASGMR010000096.1, read as the reverse complement.
TACATGTCTCCGATGTCCCTTCCGACCATCATTTTACATAAATCTTCTTCGTTGATTTCCGAAGGCTTTACAACATCCACATTTTTTCCGTCTTTCAGAACCGTTATTCTATCACTTATTTTGAATATTTCTTCGAAATGGTGAGAAATATATATTATACCTATATCTTTTTTTATTTTCTGAAGTATACTGTGCAGTTTTTCCAGATCGTTTTTAGGTAAAACCGCGGAGGGTTCATCCATGATCAGAATCTTCGGTTTTCTGTACAACGCTTTCACGATTTCAACTATCTGTCCTTCTGCAACACTCAGCTCATACACTTTTTTCTTCACATCGATCTCACCGAAACCGAGTTCGTTTACGAAGTCTTCCGCATCTTTCAGAACGCCTTTCCAGTTTATAAGACCCGCCGAAGACGAGTATCTTCCGAATTTGATGTTCTCCGCCACGGTCATATTGGGCTGGAGACTGTAATGTTGCTGTACCGAAAATATTTTTTGTTTCATGGCATCTTTGGGAGTCAGTATTTTAGCTTTTTTACCTTCTATATTTATGTCTCCCGCATCTCTCTTGTAGGCTCCAGCCAGAACTTTAACGAGGGTACTCTTACCCGCACCGTTTTCCCCGACGAGGGTGTGTATCTCTCCCAGATTCAATTCGAAGTTAACACTGTCCAAAGCTTTCACGCCGGGAAATATTTTGGTTATATTGTTCATCTCGAGATAGGCCATTTCACAATCTCCCTTCTGATCTTTCGTTCACTTCTGCAACCACAGTAACCGGACAGGCTTCATTTTCAATTAAAAGAGGTATCGCCATGATCCTGTCGACTTTTTTATTCAATATATCTCTGAGATTCATGTTTTCTATTACGATTCTTTTCTCGTTCTCTTTTAAAAAGGCTTTGTGTCCGGGCCAACCTTTCGGTTTTCCTTCAATGATATTCTCAATACTGAATATATCCATTCCCAGACATTTGATCTGAGGAAAATTATCGATCAAATATTGCAGACTCTCGGGAGAAAATCCCGGAGAATTTTTGATGAATCTTTCTCTCGAATTCAAATATTCACTGAATCCCGTATATACAATCAGGCAATCAGCTTTCTTTAAATCATCTCTGTATTTATGCAGATCATCCACTTCAATTTTTTCTCTGTCGCCTTTCAAACATTGAATTATCAAAGGTGAATCAAAAATAAAATCTTCCGCCTTGAAATCGTCCAGGGTCAGAGCGTTATCGTAAACGTGCGACGGAGCATCTATATGAGTTCCGTGATGTGAAAAAATCTTTATACTGCTCGTCTGGTTGGTCTTGCCCTGGCCGTCACCGAATTTTGCCCTCCATATTATTTCCAGGCCCGGCAGGTTCAGTACGTCGTCTTCACCGCTGATATTTTTCAATCTATAAGAAAGTTCATAAAACATATTCACACCTCTTTAAATTAGTGTATCGTCCATCCACCATCTACAAACAATGTCGTACCCGTTATATATGAAGCCTCCGATGATGTCAGAAACACAACCGCTCCCGCTACTTCCTCGGGTACGGCCAGTTTCTTTAAAGGAATTTCTCTCATTACTTCATTTAAATGGCCGGAATCCTTCATTGAGCCACCGGAAATATCGGTTTTCACAACTCCCGGGGCAACCACATTCACTCTGATATTATAATCCGCGAGTTCAACGGCCATTATCTTTGTCAACATAATTATTCCCGCTTTTGAAACACCGTAAGGTACATGGTGGCCGTGGTAATACACCACTTCTCCATCTATGGAAGAAATATTCACAATATTCCCCCCGCCGTTATTTTTCATAATTTCCGCGGCCCCTTTGCTGCACAGAAATGTCCCCTTAAGATTTACAGACATGGTCTTATCCCACATCTCCTCCGTAGTGTCAAAAAATGAGCTTTTCACCAGAATTCCCGCGTTGTTCACCAGTACATCCAGTTTCCCGAATTTTTCTTTTATAACGGTAAAAAGGGCTTCCACTTCATTTTTTTCGGAAATATCGGTTTCATGGAAAATAATCTTATTTTCTTTAAAAACATTTTTAAACTCTTCAACGGTTTTCTTTGCCTCATCCACGAGGACATCGGCGATAATTACCGATGCTCCCTCTTCAAGATATTTTTTCGCAATTGCCTTTCCGATACCTCGCGCCGCACCCGTAACTAAAACTACTCTGTTTTTCATATCTATTTTCATTTCTACCTCTTATCACGCCGCAGAGCCCAATTTCTTCCTGCTACTGCTTAAAACTGCCAGGAGTATTATCATTCCTCTTATTATCTGCTGCCAGTAAATGGTTACTCCCAGAAGGTTCATTATATTTCCGATCAAACCCAATATTATTACACCCACGATGGTTCCCCCGACCGTACCTATACCGCCGTTGAAATTTCCTCCACCGACCATAACGGAAGCGATCGCTGTCAATTCCCATCCGTCTCCTAAAACATTGGTACCAAGTGTTAATCTGGATGTCATCATAACTCCGGCTATACCACCGAGTAAACCTGAAATAGTGTATGACATACTTTCATACAGAATCGTACTCACACCGGCCAGTCTCACGGCCTCTTTGTTTCCACCGATTCCTCGGATAAATCTTCCCATGATTGTCTTTCCAAGAAATATTGCGACAATTATTGACATTGCAACCCATATCCACGCAACGAGGGGAATTCCCAAAAAGTATTCTCTTCCTATAAGTAAAAAATCCGGATTTTTAAAAAATACCTGCCTTCCCTTTGAAATCAATAAGCCTATTCCCTGGAACATCGTCATCGAAGCGAGTGTAACTATAAATGGAGTGATTTTTCCTACGGTTACCATCAATCCATTGAACAAACCTGCAAGAGTGGCGAACCCTATCGCCAGAATAGCGGCAACCGGCCATGGCATTCCGGTCTTTAAAAATGAAGCGACCAAAATCCCCGAAAATGAAGCGATAGCTCCTACGGACAGATCTATTCCCCCCGTGAGAATAACCAGGAGTTCTCCAAGGGCCACTATTCCCAATGCAGCATTCTGTTTAAGCAGGTTCGTCAAATTCTGAGTGGTAAAAAATTTATCCGATAAAACAGCAGAAATTACTACGAATGCTACTAACATCAAGTACTTATCATATTTTGAAACAAAATCCAAAGCAAAATTTTTCTTGTTTATAACGAGATTTTCCTGTTCAGTCATTGGCACCACCTTAACGTCTTTCTAAAATAGGGGCGAATTAATTCGCCCCGTCTGTAATATATTTATCCCTTCCAGATCAGAAACCAAGCTCCATGTATTCATCCACATTTTCATAGGAAATACCCACTACAGGAATGTAATAGCAGTTAGATAATGTTTCGCCGGAAAATAAATCGTTGATCAATGTGATAGTCAAATCGGCAATCATTGTAGGACTGTTCAACCCTGTAACCAGTGCGGGTCCATTTTTTCCGTTTCCTCCTGCTTTAATTTCCTCAAGCATTCTCTTTTCGCCATCGAATCCTACGATCAGTTTAACATCGTCTCTACCCTGATTTCTGATAGCTGTCAATGCACCCAAAGCCTGAGCATCGTGATGAGCGATAACGACATCGATCTCCGGATTGGCATTGAGGAGTTCTTCCATCTGTAACATTCCATCGGCTTCTCCAACATCCTGTGTTGCGTATCTTTCGTCGATCAAATCATATCCTTTAACTTCTCCCTGGTCCGATATACCGCCCATTATTCCACCGAATCTCAATGCGGGACAACCTGTATCGGTCGCGGTACTTCTTACATATACCATTTTTGCTTCTCCACCCATCGCTTCTCCAATGAGTCTTCCTATTTCTCTTGCAATCGCAAAATTATCGATTCCTACATACACGTATCCTTCACCGGCAGATGTATTATCTACACAGAATAACGGTATGCCTTCCATTTCACACAATGCTACTACAGAAGGAACGATTTCGTCCCCAACGGGATTGAGAATAAGAACTTCAACACCCTTTGCGATAAGATCTTCCGCTAAAGACAACTGTTCTGCGGCACTTCTGTTCGCACTCACAACCTGATCAAATTCAATTCCGTAATCCGCTGCCAAAGCATCGAATTCATCACTCATTGCGGCATGGTATGTTGTTCCGAGCGTCAATTGAATGAAACCTATCTTTTTACCTTCCAACGCATTATTCCCCAGATTTAAAGGATTTGCAGCAAATGAAACCGTTGCTAATAATAACATGATCGCTAAACTTACTAACAGGACTTTTTTGCCTTTCATCTTTTTTCCTCCCTTTGTTTTATCCATTTTATTTGAATAACCACCCCTATGGGTTTATTGTTAAAAATAAATCAATTACACAACTTACAATGTGTTAAATAATTTTTAAACTAAACCGAGATCCGCCATATCCTGCATAACTTTTTTGACCAGAACGGGATCTATGTCTATGTATGGACTTCTAGGATATCCCGCATCTATTCCTCTTTCTCT
>JASGMR010000095.1 GCA_030156385.1 Kosmotogales bacterium | reverse complement strand
AGTTTTGATAACCGCTCACGATGCATTCAATTATTTTGGAAGAGAATATGAGGTCGAAGTCAAAGGGTTACAGGGAATAAGTACCGCCTCCGAAATCGCCGCATCGGATCTAATTGATCTTGCCGATTTCATCGTAGATAATAAAATACCGGCGATATTCCTCGAAAATTCTATTCCTCAAAGAAACATAGATGCTCTGATCGATGCCGTTCGGGCCAGAGGGTTCGATGTCAAACTGGGGGGAGAATTGTATTCCGATTCATTGGGAGATATCGGTACCCCTGAGGAATCGTACGTCGGAACGTTCATATATAATGTGAATACTTTCTATGATGCGATGATGGAAAAATGAGAAATAACCGTTTTGTCAATTAAAGAGCATGAAGCCCAACTTCATGCTTTTTTTATATCTCTTTAAGAACGATATAATGATATTATTAATATAATAATATTAAAAGGAGCACCGACGTGAAAGAAGAGAACATTTCAAAAATTATAAATTTCAATGGGGAAGAGAACTTCAGTTACAATCCTGTGAGTGTTCCGATCTACGAGACTTCAATATTCTCTTTTGACGATTACGACTCACTGAAAAAAGCACTGAGCCATGAAGAAAAAAGTCACATTTACACGAGGGGTTACAACCCGACGATTGAAGTTCTCGAAAAGAAAGTCGCCGCCCTCGAATTCGCTGAGAGTGCCAAACTCTTTTCCTCGGGGATTGCCGCAATTTCTGCCGCCACGATGGCTTTTCTGAAATGCGGTGATTCGGTCGTATGTGTCAAAGATTGTTATGGATGGACAAAAGCGCTGTTCGGTGAATATCTGCAAAGATTCGGAATAGAGACCATCTTCGTGGACGGAGAAAACACCGGGGAAGTATTCGACTCGGTAAAGGATAATACAAAATTGATTTACCTTGAAAGCCCCACCAGCTTCACATTTAAAATACAGAACATAAAGGAAATAACGTCGTTCGCAAAAAAAAGGAATATAAAGACCGTTATAGACAACTCGTGGGCAACTCCGATTTTTCAAAATCCGATAAAGATGGGTGTCGATATAGTCGTTCATTCCGCGAGTAAATATATAGGAGGCCACAGCGACGTCGTTGCGGGAATTGTTGTAGGAAGTAGAAATGATATCGATCATATTTTTAAAACAGAATTTTTAAATATCGGAGCGATTCCCGGCCCCTTTGAGGCCTGGTTGCTCCTGAGAGGGTTAAGAACACTCCCGATAAGAATGGAAAGGCATATGAAGAGTACTCAAAAAATAATTTCCTTTCTGCTAAACTGCCCTCAGGTGGAGGAGGTCATATATCCTTATTATGAAAGCCATCCCCAATATGAACTGGCAAAAAAACAGATGAGCGGTGGTTCGGGATTGTTGAGTATAAGACTCAAAACGACGGACGAGAATAAAATCAGGGATTTCACAGATACTCTGAAATTTTTCAAAAAAGCTGTTAGCTGGGGCGGATACGAGAGCCTTATCATTCCATGTATCGCAACAAACCCTGTGAACGAAAAAAGTGCAATAATAAGAATGCATATAGGATTGGAGGACCCGGAACTCCTGACAGAAGACTTAGCCAGAGCTTTCAAAAAAATAAACTGATCAAGAGGAGAATTATTGTGTATATTACGAAAAAAGACAAAGAGTGGAAAATATTCGATGAAGGATTATGTGTCGCAGAATTGACCGATTTACGAATCGATGGCCCTCACGGGTTTGGAAGACTGTTAATAAGAGAATCCCCGGAAGAACTGAAAAAAAGAAAAATACTCGATTTCTTATCGGAAGAACTTAAAAAAGATCTCAAAGAGTCCTCGATACAAATCGTTTTTAAAGATTTCAAGATGGATGACATGGAAGGTAAAGATTATTTTCTGTTGAACAGAAGCGAAATGGAAATCGATTTGAGATCATTCGATTTTGAAGATAAAAATGATGAAGAATTCTTCTATCTCAACTTTAAATCGCTGGAAGGATTATTTGAGGATATTTATAACGACACACCGGAATACGATAGAATGATGTTGAGACTGGTCAGCCCGGAAAAAACGAGAAATTTTTATCATGATTTATTGGTATGCAACAAATATGATGAGTGTTTGAATAAATTGAATTTCTGTTTTGGAAATCCTTCGAAGGGTTTTATTATAAATATGGGAATCAAATCAAAAGAAGATACTTTTCTGATAGGAGATTTGATCGTATTTAAAAAATACAGAAGAAAGGGAATCGGAAGAAAGTTAGTTGAAAAAACCCTGTTCGAAGCAAAAAAACTCAATTACAGTAAGGCTCTGCTCGCCGTCACTGACAGAAATTATGCAAAAATTTTGTATGAAAGTTTGGGTTTCAAAACGGTTTTTTCTGTGACGAGTTTTTATCTCAAATAAATGTGGTAGATTCTTTAAAAATTTTATATCATTATTTTCTTTCTTTTTTAGCCGGATAAAATCAGAGAAACCGATAGTCTGTAAGCACTATTCAAAAGGTTTTACATAAAATATTCCGACCTTTAAGAATCGAATTATGTTTCCGAAATCCTCAAAAGGATTGTAACAATTATAAAAAATTATTGAATAAAATCTTCGCAGATCGATTAAATCCTTGATTTTATAAAAATAGTAGTGTAGAATATATCTTGCAAATGAATTGCATTCGCTAAGGAGATGAGAATGTGGCGAAAAAATATACCGAAAACAGAAAAAAGATCTTCAATTTAATCACTAACAGTGAAAAGCCCCTGAATGCCGATCAAATTTATGACATATTGAGACCGGATGTCAATTTATCCACCGTTTACAGAGGAATAGAATATCTCCAATCTAAAAAACTAATCAGATCGGTTTCCTTCGGTTCCGTTATAAAGTATTTCTACAGCAGTAATCAGCACAAACATTTCCTGTATTGTGAGGATTGTCATGAAATAATGGTTTTCAACGATTGTGCGGCCGAAAAGTTACAGAAAGCCGTGACAAAAAAATTCAATTTCAATATCGATGATCACGTTTTCTATTTTGTAGGAACGTGCGAAAAATGTCAGAAAAAAAGAGGTGATATGTGATGAAAAAGACAGTTTCAATTTTGTTATTCGTGTTAGCGGTGGTTTTCCTTTATTCAAAAAGTGTAATTGCGGTTTCCATAGTCCCACAGGAAACCTTTGTAAAAAAAGTAGGTGGAGATAATGTTGAGGTAATCACCATGATCCCCCCCGGATACAGCCCGGCGAACTATGCACCAACCCCAAGAGAATTAATGCAGTTTTCCGATGCGAAAATATATTTTACGATGGGTGTACCCACTGAAAAGGTCAATATTCTCCCGGAAGTTGAAAGTTTCAATGAAGATATGAAAATTGTGAGTCTCCAGGATGAAGTGGAAAAAATTTATCCTGCAAGATACTTTTCGCCTGAGACCAGGGATCCTCACATCTGGATGTCACCAAAGAGAGTGATGGTTATGATAGATACAATACAGAAAGAGTTATCCGCCCTGGATCCTCAGAACGAAGAATATTATAAATCCAATGCGGAAAAATATAAAAATGAACTCTACCGATTGGATGAGCAGCTCAAGGAAATAACCGAGAACATGAGCAACAGAACTTTTTTTATTTTCCATCCGGCTCTCGGCTACTTCGCCGATGATTATAATCTGAATATGTACGCACTGGAAAAAGGTGGAAAAGATGCAACACCAAAGACCCTGCAGGAAATGATAGATATTGCAAAAAAAGAAAATATCAAAGTCATATTCTATCAGGCAGAAATCGACAGCAAACAAACAACCGCGTTTGCCGAAGAAATCGGTGGAAAGAGCTTAAAGCTCGATCCGTTATCGGCGGATTATATTGCAAATTTAGAAAATATAGCCGAAACATTCTCTCAGGAATTGAATTAGAATGAACGAAATAGCAATTGATCTGAAAAATGTCAGTGCGGATTATGAGAATGTAAGGGCCATAGATAATATATCCCTGCAGGTAAAAAAGGGCGAATTCCTTGGAATAATCGGACCAAACGGAGGTGGAAAAAGTACTCTTTTGAAAGTTATCCTCGGTCTGCATAAACCCGTAAAGGGAACGGTTAAGGTTCTGGGAAAAAATATATACAAATCTGAAGAAAAACCGATCATAGGATATGTTCCCCAAGCATCGACATTTGACAGAAAATTTCCGATAAGTGTTATGGATGTTATCCTCATGGCAAGACTGGGCAACGGGTTCTCACTGTTCAAAAAATATAAAACTGAGGATAAAGAAATTGCTATCAATATACTCGAAGAACTGGAACTGATAGATTTCAGAAAAAGACAGATAGGACAGCTCTCCGGGGGACAACTCCAGAGAGTTTTGATAGCAAGAGCGCTGGCCGTTCAACCTGAATTGATCCTTCTGGACGAACCGACAGCCAGTGTGGATTCTTCTTCAAGGAGTTCGATATTTGAAATATTAAAACAACTCAACGAAAAAATAACCATCGTTGTCGTTACACATGATTTAGAAGCGGTTTCATCCTATTTCAAATCGCTAGCCTGTATGAATTTTTCGCTTCATTATCATGGAAACCCTGAATTGACACAGAATACGATAGATAAAACATATGGATGTCCGGTGGACCTTATAGCGCACGGCATACCACATAGAATTCTGAAAAGTCATGAAACCAACAATAAAAGGGGGAGAAAAAGTGCTTGAAGCAATTTTGAATTACAATTTTATGCAGAACGCTTTATTCGCCGCCCTGTTATCCAGTGTCGTATGCGGATTGATAGGAACGATCATAATAGAAAAAAGACTAGTTATGATGAGTGGTGGTATTGCTCACAGCTCGTTTGGAGGAATAGGACTGGGATATTTTCTGGGATTTGAACCCATAATAGGTGCACTCATATTTTCCGGGGTGGCCTCTGTGGCGGTGGCAACGATAAAAAGAAAAACTAACACCAACACCGACACTTTCATCGGAATATTATGGTCAATAGGAATGGCTCTCGGAATAATATTCATAGCCATTACCCCGGGTTATCCACCCGAGATCACTTCATATCTTTTCGGGGATATCTTAACCGTTTCCAACACGGATATCTTAATGATGCTGATTCTTGTCACAATCGTGACTTTTTCGATCTTTTCCTTTTTCAATTACTGGAAGGCTTATTTATTCGATGAAACATTTTCCTTCGTAATCGGTTTAAAAACCGCTGTCATGGAATATTTAATGTTCTTACTCATAGGTTTGACCGTCGTAGTTTTGATCAAAGTGGTGGGATTGATTCTGGTTATCGCCCTACTAACCGCTCCTCCGGCCATCGCAAGACTTTTCACGTATAACCTGAAAAAAATGATGGCGTTGTCGGTTCTTCTGGGAGCACTTTTCGGTTTCTTTGGATTATTGTTATCATACGAATTCAACATAGCATCCGGTGCAACGATAATTCTGCTAGCAGGAGCTTCATATTTTGTGTCGATTTTTATTAAGAGCACACTCGAAAAAAGAAAGAAAAAGATTTCTTTTTCACAAGTAAATAATCAATTTAAAAACTGAAACTAAAAGATATCAAAATAATGATAACGGGGTAGTTAAAATTTGAATTCTTAAAAACTACCCCTTTCTTTATTCAAGATTAAAAATATGATGTGAACGAACCTATGTTTTTCACAATAGTTTTTATGAAATACAGATTATGTATATTCAACTCTTTCTATAAAATTAATTATTTAGTATAATTATTTTACTCATTATAAGGAGGAAAATACAATGGAACCTAAAATAATTGAAAAACCCGGATTCACGGTAGTGGGAATAAGATATTTTGGGAAAAACGAAAAGGGAGAAATACCCGCATTATGGGAAGATTTGATGAAAAGATCCGGAGAAATAAAGAATAAATCCAGAGTTATGGAATCGTACGGTTTGATGGGAATGATGGACAAAGAGGGGAACTTCGAATACATCGCATGTCTTCCGGTTGAAAAAGTAGCTGAATTGCCCGAAGGGATGGTATCGAGAAAGATAGACGATACAAAATATCTCGTGTTCACGCACGTCGGCGATGCCGAAAAAATGAAAAAAACGTACGACTTTGTCTACAACAAATACTGTCCGGACTGCGATGAAGAAATTCGATACGACACATATCACTTTGAACTCTACGATGAAAGGTTCAAAAATTTTGCCCCGGACAGTGAATTCGATATTTATATTCCGATAAAATAGTCTGATTTGTTTTATCATAAAAGCGGAACACCTCTGGGGGCTTCTCTTTGAAGCCCCGTTTTTTTGAGAATTTTCATTTTAGAAATATAAAATTCCACTTATCCCTTGAAATAGATGATAGAATTTTTAACTATGAAGAAAAAACGGGAGTATTTATGTCTAAAAAGAGTGTATACTTTGGAAATTTCATAAGAAAATATAAAGAAAATCCCATCAGATTCAGAAAATGGCTGGCACTGGGAATGGGATTTGAAAATAAAATCAGAAAAAGAAAGGCGAATAAGGGAAGTTTTATAGATATAATCAATTATCTCACCGAGGATCAGATATATTCGGCGTTGAAGGGGAAAAACTCGGCATGGGTAAACCTTATGGCACCTTCTGAATTGTTGACTTCGCTCGACTATTATCCCGTTTCGGCGGAAGGAATAGGTGCAATGATGTGTTCCATGCACCTTGAGGATTATTCATTGTCCCTCGCATCACAGGCGGGAATTCCCGATTCATTATGCTCATTCCACAGAAGCTCAATTGGTGTCTCAAGATGGAAGATCTTTCCAAAGCCGGAGATCGTTTTAACCACCAGCATACTGTGCGACGGAAACATCACGGCCTTTAAAAAAATATCCAGCGAGTACAAGGTCCCCTTCTACCTCATAGATATCCCAAGGGGAAGGAAGAGAGAATACGTTCCCTACGTTATAAAACAGCTCAGAGAACTGATAAAAATACTGGAAGAAATTACGGGGAAAAAGTTTCCCTATGAAAAGCTTCAGGAAACTCTCAAAAGAGAGAGAGAAACGATAGAGAATATTAAAAAGTCTCTCAAAATTCTTTCGGCAAAAACCATGAATATAAAACTGTACGAACATCTGAATATGCTTTATGTGTTTCATACCATGCCTGGAAATCCTTTGCTGCTGGAGGGTACTGAAAGATTACTGAAAGAATTGAGCAGCAAAGAAATTTTCCCGTCCAAAAGATTGTTATGGATGCACATTCCCCCCTATTATGACAATCAACTTTTCGAAGTTTTTTCACCCGATTCAAAATTTCAGATAATAACTGATGAACTGTCGTTTGACTGGCTTTATGACCTGAATCCCGAGAAGCCTTTGGAAACACTGGCGGAGAAAATGGTATTCAATCCGGAGGCAGGTAGCGTCAAAGAACGGGCGGACTACTGTCTCAATCTCTCAAAAGAACTGAATATCGAAGGAATAATTCATTTTTCTCACTGGGGATGCAGACAATCCAGCGGAGCCAGTGGTTATCTCGCGGATTATTTCGCGCGCGAAAAAATTCCCTTTATCGAATTGAATGGAGATTGCGTCGATCACAACTCGGAAAGTGCCGGACAACTCAAAACAAGAATAGGAGCATTTTTAGAAATAATGGAGGAAATAAAATGATTTACTACGCATGCAGTTATGTTCCTATGGAGATCCTTTTTTCAACCGGAGAAAAATTCAAAAGGCTCAAGGGAAGTGACTACTCTCATTCGAATCTCATTCACTGCAATTTATGCGGTTATTCCAAAGCGATTTATTCAGAAGTGATGTCGCTTGAAGAAGAAGATATATTCATCGGCGTTGATTCATGCGATGCCATGAGAAGAATTCTGGATGTTCTTGATGAAAGGGCAAAAGCACAAATATTTTCTCTGAAATTGCCCTGGAAAAGAGATCACTTATCCGAAATTTTTCTTTCTGCTGAGTTCGAAAGGTTGATTAAATTTCTGAATGATAGACTTAAAAGAAAAATAGAATATAAAAACCTGGAAAAGGGTATAAAAAGCTACAATTCCCTTGTGGACTATGTGGTGGAAATATCCTCAAAAACATACGGCAAAGACCAGGGAAGATTGTTGACAAAGGCATTCAACGGAGAAAAAGAAATCATTAAAAATGATACTTATGAACCTGTAAATAATAGAATAAGCGTTTCGGGCGGAGTCATCGATCCGGAAGAAATCGCGAATATCATCGAACAATCCGGAGGAAATATGATCAATTTGAATACAT
>JASGMR010000094.1 GCA_030156385.1 Kosmotogales bacterium | reverse complement strand
AGGGGAAATATTGTGTCAAAAGATTCCGCGATGCTCGTTCAAAAATTATGGAATTATTGTAACGTTTTAAGGGATGACGGTGTCAGTTACGGTGACTATGTTGAGCAATTGACCTACCTTCTGTTCCTCAAAATGGCAGATGAATCTGAAAAATTTATGGAAGAAAAATCATCGATCCCCGATGAATATAAATGGGAAGAGCTGGTCAAACTTGATGGTGATGAACTGGAAATTCATTACAGACATACGCTGGAAAACTTGTCTTCATCTTCCGGAATGCTGGGTATTATTTTCAGGAAATCTCAGAATAAAATTCAGGATCCGGCGAAATTGAAAAGACTTATCAATCTCATAAGTGAAGAAACCTGGATGGGAATGGATGTGGATATAAAGGGTGATATATACGAAGGTTTACTCCAAAAGAACGCTGAGGATGTTAAAAGTGGTGCGGGACAATATTTTACTCCAAGACCGTTGATAAAAGCCATTGTAGAAGTTGTAAAACCTCAACCTATGAAAACCATCTGTGATCCGGCCTGTGGAACGGGGGGATTTTTTCTCGCCGCAAATGAATACATGGGTAAATATTCTTTAAGTAAGGAGCAGCAGGAATTTTTGAAATATAAAACCTTCAAAGGCTGGGAAATTGTGGATGGAACGGCCAGATTGTGTGTTATGAATATGTATTTACATGGGATAGGTGGGGAAGAAAGTCCTGTAACCGTTAAAGACAGTTTGTGTTACGATCCGGGAGATAGATTTGATTATGTTCTTACCAATCCACCGTTTGGAAAGAAAAGTAGTATAACGATAATGAATGGAAATGGAAAGGCATCGAAGAAAACAATAAGTTATGAGAGGCAGGATTTCTGGACAACGACTTCAAATAAACAGCTAAACTTTCTTCAGCACATAAACACTATTTTAAAGATAAACGGAACCGCCGCTGTTGTAATTCCGGACAATGTTTTATTCGAAGGTGGAGCGGGTGAAACCGTAAGAAAAAAACTTCTGAATGAATTTGATTTTCATACACTTCTGAGACTTCCAACCGGGTTATTCTATGCAAAAGGGGTCAAAGCTAACGTATTGTTTTTCCAGAAGAAGGAGAAAAGCGAAAAAGCGGCAACTGAAAAATTATGGATTTATGATTTAAGAACCAATTACCATTTCACATTAAAAACAAAGCCGCTCAAATATGAAGATCTGGAAGATTTCATAAAATGTTATAACCCGGAGAATAGATTCGACAGAAAAGAAAGCGAAAGATTTAAAGTGTTTACATATGAAGAACTTATAGAAAGGGATAAGGTGAATCTCAACATATTTTGGTTAAAGGATAAATCGCTGGAAGACACGGAAAATCTTCCTGAACCAGAGAAAATAGCAAAAGAAATATCGAAAAATCTTCAATTTGCTCTTGAGCAATTCCAGCAGATAATTAAAGTTTTGAATGAATAGCTATATCCGGTGAAAGAACAGAATAGAAAAGCTACGAGTAAAAAATATAAATATAATTCAGAAAACATTCTGAAAAATAACAGAATTCCCTGTTTGATGATAGAAATATTTTGTGTGGGATTAATTTTACTTTATTTTTTTGTATTTGCTTTTACGGCATCTGGGACACGGTGGTAAAGTATCCGATGAACCACTGAGCTTGATCTTTTGATTGCAATTGATACACTGATAAATTCCCTTACCAGGTTTTTCACCCGTAGAGTGCATTTCCGGACCTCCTTATATTTAATGTCTATATAAATATAAATAATGATAGCATACGTTATTAATATATGTGTTAAAATATGTTCAAAAGTTTAACAGAAAATTTCATTAAAGACAGATAAACAATCGGGAAGCGATAGAAAATAGGGTTAAGGGTCCAGGGTTAAGGGTGCAGAAAAAACAGGAAAATAGAGAATTAGATAACGGGTAACAGCGAAAAAACATGAAAGTGATGGGAAAGCGATTGTTGGACAATTACCGAACAATTGAAAAACAATTGTCTAAATATAAAGTTAGGAGAATTCCAGAAAATTATCTTGAATATTTTATACAGAAAGAGAAAAATAGATTATTTCGAAAACTTGTGGATATAGATGATTCATTTTATATTCCAGATATAATTATTGATAAAGCATTGAATTTTATTAATCGAAAACTTGGTAAAAAAAGTACTAAGGCACTGTAATTTAAGTATTTGGCGATCAGTAAAAATTGGCCTTTTAAATTACTATTTAAAATAAGAATCTTTTCCAATAATATGTTCATAAGAAGATCTAATATAAGAAGGTAAAAAAAACAACCCACCCCAATCCCATATGGTTTTGGAATTATAAGAAATTTTCTGATTTAACGTTTGTCTTATATAATCCCATACCTTAATATATATATTTGTACAATTAGTAATATTTGTACAATCAAAATTACCTTTTTCACATATAAATTTTATAAATTTTTCCCCACAAGGAAACTTATTGTTGGAATATTGGGAATTTGAATGTAAATTGGAGTAATATTTCTCAAATAATTTGTTTGTAATTCCTGCAATCAAATCAACAAAAGATATCAAATATGCAATCTTTTTTTCATTCTGTTTATTTATATTACAAGGTTTATTTAAAAATTTAAAATTTAATAAACTGAACCCGTTATTTTTAGTATAAGTTATGCTTTTTTTTAATTCGTTTATAAAATATCTATCTGATGATTTGTCGATATACCAAGAAATCTCTTTTAATATTTTGTTATTAGTTACATAATTTACTTTTTTTAAAAATGGTATTATTCTTTTAAAAATACATTCATACGATTCAACTGTTGCAGCATTTATTTCTTTTGAACTTGAATAATAATGCTTTTCAATTAAAACTAACGAGATCAAAAAAAAAGGTTTTTTAATATTCAATAAACCAAGAAAAAAACCTTCGAATTGCTCAATTCTTTTTTTTGAATTTAAATAAGTCCATTTTTGAATTTTTTGATTATTTAAAAATTTTTTATATAAAGTTAGAATTTCTCTATAAAAAACCCCAATATCCTTATCGTTTATAAGAAGTGAAGATACAACTTTATATTCGCTGGATCCTTTATTAAATTTAATACCGTTATCTCCTGATTCATCACTAATAATAGTAAAAGCCAAATTATTACCCTAAAAAAACTCCGGATCCATACCCAAGGTTAAACTTGGTGCCACTCGAACCTTAAACTTCAAGCAACGGCCGGAGTTTATAAGAAATATGACATGAAATTATTATAGCACAATATGCCCTTTTTTAATAGTTGATTTCATACTTGCATAATGATAATAGAGGCTTTGATAAAATGACATCGATTCAAGTAATAAAAAAGAATCAAGATTTATCAAAGAAAAAACAACAAAAATTAATTTTATACATTAGGAAAATACCAGTTATTGTATTATTATAATTTGCAATTTTCCTCATTATGATTTTTTAGTTTTAATTTATATAAAATGCACAACAAGTATAATTTGTTGATTTTTAGATAGTGATTTAATAAAGTTAAGAAATAAATACAAGATAAAACAGCATATTAAATTTTTTGCTTTGAGAGTTTCTCAGATGATATAATTTAGAGAATAATACAAACACAGACTGAATATAATATGAACTTCCGGATTCTGTTCTTGAAATAATGTTTTGGAGGCAGAGAATGAACAAAAGAATTTTCCTTTTTTCCCTTTTTTTTATTTTTATCTTTATGTGCGGGTTTGCATCGGAAAATTTAACTGTTAAAGTGGGGGTATACGAAAACCGACCGAAGATATTCACCGATGCCGAAGGTAATGCTTCAGGTTTTTGGCCGGAAATACTGGATTATATAGCATCAAATGAGGACTGGACATTGGAATATATACCCGGGACCTGGGAAGAATGCCTTCAAAGATTGGAATCGAGAGAAATAGATATTATGCCGGATGTTGCTTACTCCGAAGAAAGAGAAAAACTGTTTGAATTTTCAAATAGAAAGGTTTATACGAGCTGGTCGAGAATTTATGTGAAAAGAGATAATACAATTTACGATATTCTCGATCTTGAAAACAAGAAGATAGCCGTTTTAAAAAATAGTGTGAATGTAGAAGGACCCGATGGTATAAAAAATCTCGTGAAAGCATTCAATATAAATTGCTTTTTTATAGAGGTAGAAAGTTACGATGAAGTATTCAAGATGGTAAATGAAGGTAAAGCTGATGCTGCCGTTGCAAGTAAAGACTTTGCAATTAGA
Source organism: Kosmotogales bacterium (assembly GCA_030156385.1). Lineage (GTDB taxonomy): Bacteria > Thermotogota > Thermotogae > Petrotogales > Kosmotogaceae > JASGMR01. The sequence goes on along the minus strand of JASGMR010000094.1, from coordinate 4,108 downwards.
AATTTAGATAATTATAATTTGATCAACACGCCCATCATTTTTCAGCCTTCTACACTTTATTTCGCTTTTCCAAAAAATTCTGAGTTAACCACATATTTTAGGAATAGAATTGATTACCATCTGAGAGAAATTGAAGAAGACGAGAATTCAATATATTATCAATCTCTTGAAAAATGGTTTGTTAGTCCTGAGAATGAAATATTTCCAACCTGGCTGATCTGGATATTTGTTGTGAGCCTGGGAGCGATTCTTGTTCTCGGAGGTGGAAGTTTTTTGTTGAGAGCAAAGATCAGAGCCAGGACAAAAGCGTTGAGGGAAGAAATACTGAAACATATGGAAACTGAGAATGAGCTGCAAAAGCATAAAAATAATCTTGAAGAAATGGTATCTCTCAGAACAGCAGAACTGACACGATCGAACAAAGAGCTCGAACGTTTTGCATATATTACTTCTCATGATTTGCAGGAGCCGCTTAGAATGATAAGCAGTTATTTACAACTGGTGGAAAAGAGATATAAAGATGAGTTGGATGAAGACGCGAAGGATTTTATCAATTTTGCAGTTGATGGGGCAAAACGTATGCAAATATTGATAAATGATCTTTTAAGATACTCCCGTGTTGGAACGAAGAATATTGAATTTCAACCTGTAAATTGTGAAGAAATTTTAAAAAATACACTCAATAATCTTGAAGTCGCTATAGAAGAGAGCGGCGCAAAGATAACCCACGATTATCTACCCATAATAAAGGGAGACAAAACACAACTGGGCCAGTTATTTCAAAACCTTATCGGAAATTCCATAAAATTTAAAGGGGAGAATTCCCCTGAAATTCATATAAAAGCAGAAGATGAGGGTGATTTCTGGAGATTTTTTTTTAAGGACAACGGCATTGGAATAGATTCAAAGTATTATGATAGAATTTTCCAGATTTTTCAAAGATTACACAATCGCGATAAGTATCCGGGAACCGGTATTGGCTTGGCGATTTGCAAAAAAATCATAGAACGTCACGGTGGAAATATTTCTGTCGAATCCGAATCCGGTAAAGGAACGACTTTTATTTTCACATTAAAAAAGGAGGCGCCTGATGAAACTCAATGAGAATTCAAGACCTATAGAAATATTGCTGATTGAGGATAATCCAGGAGATCAGAGACTCACGCGCGAGGCTCTGAAAGAAGGAAGATTGAGGAATAATCTGAGTATAGTGGAGGATGGAGAAGAAGCGATAGCTTTTTTAAAAAAGTTAGGGGATTATAAAAGTGTAACCCGCCCGGATCTCATTCTGTTGGATTTAAATCTTCCTAAAATGGATGGGCAAGAGGTTTTAAAGATTATTAAAGCTGATGAAAAGTTAAAAAGAATACCAGTGGTTGTCCTCACCACTTCCAGTGCGGATGAAGATATTTTTAAGGCTTATAATCTCAATGCAAACTGTTTTATAACGAAACCCGTGGATTTTGACCAATTTATCGATGTAGTCAAGAAAACGGGGGAATTCTGGTTCACTATTGTTAAACTTCCGGAGGGGTGATTTTATGGAAAGAGAACAGATAAAAATTCTTCAAATTGAAGACAACCCCGGAGATGTACGCCTCATTAAAGAGATGCTTAAAGAATCGAGGAGAATAGAATACATATTTGAGTATGTTGACAATTTGAGAAGTGGTATGCAGAGGATTTCTGAGGGAGATATTGATGTTGTTCTACTTGATTTAGGTCTTTCTGAAATTACGGGACTGGAAACATTAAAGCGGTTGCTTTCTTCAGATATGGCGGTTCCTGCAGTGATCGTTATGACGATTCTTGACGATGAAGAATCGGGAATAAATGCTGTCAGGAGCGGTGCACAGGATTATCTTATAAAAGGTGAAGTTGATCCCGGACTTCTCGTACGTTCCATCCTTTACTCGATAGAAAGAAATGAAGCGAAACGAAAAATTCAAAGAGCGAATGATGAACTGGAAGAAAAAGTTATAGCGAGGACAAAAAAACTTTCCGAAACTCTGAAATCGCTTGAAGAAGAAATAAAAATACGGGAAGAATATGAAAGAGAATTAAAAATCAAAGATAACGCTATTGAATCGTCCATTAATCCAATTGCTATGGGAGATTTACAGGGAAATATCACATATGTCAACAAAGCCTTCTTGAAATTATTGAATTATGATGACAAAGAAAAGCTGATAGGCAGGAACGGCACGAGTTTCTGGCAAGCCATGAATGAGGCGAGAGAAATTTTAGAGGTGGTTAAAAAAGGAGAAAGCTGGGAAGGTGAATTGGTAGTGAAAAAAGAGGACAACACGGATTTTTGTTGCCATTTAGCCGCAAATCTGGTTAAAGATAAATCAGGAAATCCTCGTAATATAATGGCTTCGTTCATCGATATCAGCAAGCAGAAAAAAGCTGAAGAAGCGTTGAAAAAAAATCTGGAAAATATTAAAAAGATGATGGAAGCTTCTTTCAGAGCCTTGTCGGCGGTAGTTAATTTAAGAGATACTTATACCGGAAGACATCAGAAAAGAGTTACCCAACTGACCCTGGAAATAGCTAAGAAAATGAATCTGAATTCTGAACAGGTTTCGACTCTGAGATTTGCTTCAATGGTGCATGATGTGGGAAAAATAAGAATTTCTTCTGAGATTCTTAATAAGCCCGGAAAACTCTCGGATTTACAGATTTCATTCATCCGTGAACATCCCATTATAGGGAGAGATCTTTTTAAAAAAGTAGAGTTCGCGAGCCCGATAGCTGAAATTATATATCAACATCATGAGAGAATTGACGGCAGTGGTTACCCTGAAGGACTGAAGGGCGATAAAATAATGCTCGAAGCCAAAATCATTGCCGTTGCGGACGTGGTCGAAGCCATGTCTTCTCACAGACCTTACAGGCCTTCATTGGGAATAGAGAAGGCGCTTAAAGAAATAGAAGATAATTCCGGACGGCTTTATGACCCTCAGGTGGTTGATGTTTGTATTGATTTATTCAGAAGCGGTGAATTTAAATTTGAAGAATGAATTATATGCTTTTTTTCAGCAAACAATACAAATGTTGTATTCATTTATAGTTTGTATATATATTAACGTATAAAGGTGATAAAAATGTCTATGCTTTTCTGGAAACAGATCAGAAAGAAAGAAACGGGAACGCTTCCCGGAGTAATGAATATAGATGAAAACGCTCAGGAAACCAAAATGAGTGTTATCACCTATTCAGATAAAAAATTTAATGAGATTCCGAATGCCGGTATTGAAGAAATTGAGACGGACCCATTTTTAAATGGAAATGAAGTGAAATGGATAGATATTCAGGGACTTGGCTCTGAAAAAATAATCAAAACCGTGAGTAAAATTTATAATTTACATCCTTTAACTGTGGAAGATATTGTCAATCTTTACCAGCGGCCTAAAATGGAAAAATTCGATGAATATTCATATATAGTGATGAAAATGATACGGAATGAAAATGGAGAGATTGTTCAGGAACAGATAAGCATGATAATGATTAAAAACGTTATAATCACTTTTCAAGAAAAATACGGTGATTCTTTTGAAACAATAAGAGAGAGGATCAGAAAATCCAGAGGATTTATCAGAAAAAAGGGTGCCGATTATCTTATGTACTCTCTCATAGACAATATAATCGACAATTATTTTCCGGTCCTGGAAGTATTGGGAATTTCAATTGAGAATAAAGAGGAAATATTGATGGAAAATCCCACAAAGGAGGAACTGGGGGATATTTATTCTTTTAAACAAAAATTTCTTTCCTTAAAAAGGGATCTGTGGCACACACGTGAATTGATTTCTTCATTGTTGAGAGATGATACAAAGTTATTCAGTTCCGCCACCAAGATTTTTATCAGAGATTGCTACGATCATATAATCCAGGAAATAGACATTGTTGAAACATATATGGAACTCACAACGGAATTAATGAATCTTTACCTTTCTTCGTTGAGTAATAAACTGAATGAGATCATGAAAATTTTAACGATCATTTCAACGGTGTTTATCCCACTTTCCTTTTTAACAGGATTATATGGTATGAATTTTATCAATATTCCGGAATTAAAAATGGAAAACGGATATTTCATTTTATT
>JASGMR010000014.1 GCA_030156385.1 Kosmotogales bacterium | reverse complement strand
GAGTAAAATTTCTTCATTTGAAATTTTTAATTCTTTTTCTAATTTTTTTCTTTTTTCTTTTGTAATAATCATATCGTAAAGTTCGATTGTTGTTTTAATCCCCATATTTTGCAATTTCTTTTTGGTTGAGTCACTTATTTCAGGAAAACCTTCAATCTCTCGTGGTTGCGAATGATAACTGTTTATTTCTCTTCTGAGAATTATCAGGAAATCTTCAGGTAATGATGTCCTTAATGAAAATTGTTTCACTTCTTTTTTAGTTTTCAATGCAGATTTTAAATCGCTCATAGTTTTTAGATTTTGAGACTTGATTATTTCAAAGTGTTTATCGATATTCTTTTTCAAAATTTGTTGACTTGGGAGTAAATCTTCCGTTTTTAACTTTTCTTTTAATTTATCGAGTGAAATCATGGCCAAATCAATATAATACCCCATAATATTCCTCCATTTTACTTTAATTTTTGAATATTAAAATTCACACGACACTAAAAATATACAAACAATTCGATCAATTTAAATCGCTAATTAGGCGTTCACAAAAGAGTAGGCAATTTTTACAATATACTCCTCTACATCATAATTATATTTTGTTATTTTTAGCATTGATTTACTAAGTTATTATCTATTCGTTATTTTCAGTATTCCGAAAAAGGGAGATAATTTTTCTATTTCTTCAATTTTCATTTCCAATTCATCTACTATCGTTTCTAATTCATTCAGTGAATAATACCAAAACTTTTCAGGGGTGTATTTTTTCATATCTTCCCATGAATAGATATAACTATCCTCTTCCATATTTGGTTTAATGTATTTTTCGTAGATCGAATCGGGAGTCGTTCTCGACAGTAAGTATCTATAAACAGAGTTGAAAAATTCGAGTTCTGAAAAGGGATTGAATAATATCAACGTATCGCATAAAATGAATCTTCCTCCTTCATTCAGTGCTTTTTTTACATTTGCCAGAGCCTTTCTTTTATTTTCAGGGTTAACTTGATGAAATGTTATTGAGCTCACTATTGCGTTGACCTTCGTTTTACATTTGAAATCTTCGAACGAACCTTTTATATATTCAATATTGTATATTCCCCTTTCTTCTGTTCGTTTTTTTGCTTCATCGATATTTTTTTTATTGGGTTCAATACCGATCACTTTTAACACTTCTTCCGATAAATTAATTGTGAGATTTCCCCATCCCGAGCCCATATCAATGACTGTATCTGAGGGTTCAAAGTGAGAAAAATCTATTATTTTTCTTACCAGTTCCGAAGAACTTCCAAATGTATCTCTTCCGTCGGGACTGTTAATTTTATAGACATATTTTTTTAATATTTCATCCCAATTTTTGTTCATTTCATTTTCCTCTATCAAAATGCTTGATACTATATTTGTTATATCATCGGGGAAAAATTTGTGATATAGAAAACTCGGAATTTATGATTAGAAAATACAGCATTCTCGTGTTTTTTATGATCATTTATCATGAGCGTATCAATGAGCTTATCTTTTAATGTTTTTCTAATTCAAATGTATTAAAGTAAAAATTATTTATTTTTTTATATAAGGGAATTGAGCTATTCTCAATCTTGCGCCACCATATGGAATTAATCTTATTTTTTCAGGAATTCCGTTGATTTTCAAAGGACTTTTTGGCATTACCCCTGCAGAATTTTTTTCTATTGACCAATCATCAACGATTATTGCTTCAACTTCCATTTCAACGGGAGGATTATCAGAATTAAAAGGTTGATCTTCTAATTTACTATTCGATATAAATTTTATATCTTTTTCAGGGTTTTCGGGATCCAAATTCAAAGCGTAATTCCATTTGCTGTTTGTATAAACTTCGTATTCAGGATAATCAGAAGACTTCCCTATATTTTGCCACGATTCATTGAGGTTTAAGGCATAAACAAGTGGGCCTTTTTCAATGCCTATCGATTCCCTTTTCCATTTTGAAACTTTTATCGATGAATAAAACCTAATTTTTACTATTTCATTTTTCCCCCATTTTTTGTTAATTACAATATATTGGGACCCTTTTTCAGCGTTGTTGTATACACCGTTTAAACCGTATTTTACTTTTTCAGACCAACTAGGAACTCTGAAAAAAATGGGAAATTCAACTGTTTCATTTGTACAAATTTTAAATTCAACTTCGTCCTTAAAAGGAAAATCTGTTATTTCTTCAATTTTAATAGAAGTTCCAGATATTTTTGTGTTTACTGAACAAGGACCATAAATTCCAAACACTATACCTCCATTTTTATTCTTGTAGCAAAGATTTTTTGCAAATTTTGGCCATCCCTGATGCATATTGGCCGTGCAACAACCAAAATTCGGTTCAAGAGCAAAAATATTCGAATCATCCAGGTTGTTATACCAGTCTCTCCTTGCAATACTACACATTATCTGATTTACTTGTTGATCGTATTGATGGGACATGATTTCCTTGTCAAATGTTGCTGGAAGAGCATTATATGCTATTTTTTCAAGTATATCTGCGAATTGTACATCTCCGAATATTCTGTATAATATTTCTAAAGAGAACATATATTCGACCACAGCACATAATTCGGTTCCTTTGGAAGGGTCATTCCCGTTTAAATGTTCGTCCCCAGTGATCATTCCATTGACAGTTCCATGATATTTCATTAGTTTTGAAATCCCGTTCTTTATTATTGTAAGTTGATCGTTTTCTCCGTATAAAAGGTATCTCAGTGCCGGATATTTTAAAGCCATGACCACATTTACTATATGCGTTTCTTCGAAGAGCTTTGAATAGTGGTGATCTCCGCTCTTTTTTTCATATTCATATAATTTTTCAAGTCCTTCTCCATTTGTGATTTTTTCAAATTCTTTCCAATCAAGATATTCTGAAGTGGGTTTAATATATTTGAATTCTCTTAAATACTTTGACCAATCTTTCGTTTTTTTCAAAAGTTTATGAGCAAAATTCAAGAGAAATTTCTCCCCCAATATGCCATAAAGCCACAGTACAACATAGATATTCTCAGTTGCTCTTGAATAATCCCAAATTGAAAATTCATGGTTATCTATATTTTTATTTTGATATTTAAAATATTTTATCATAAAGTCTAGAATTGATTTATCTTTGGTATATTCATAATAGTTTTTTAATGCTTTTAACATAACCATTCGGGACCACCAATCTGTATTATTTGAAGGTCCAAAAAAGCCATCATTTCTCTGACTTTTTAATGTCCAATGTATCCATTTCTGAGCTTTTTTCTTCAATTTTTCATCATCAAGCAAATATGCAAGTGGAATAAGTCCATCACAGTAATAGGGACCCCTTTCCCAGTTTTCTCCATCTCCTCCTAGCCAACCACTGTTTGGGCCAACATCTTCCCATATTTCTTCAAGTTTACCGGTCAATCCAGCAGCCTGAAATTCAAGTTGCTTTTTTAACCATCCTTGTGGTATTATTTCTCCTAAGTTCAATTCGTAAAATTTTGGTTTTATCGTTTCTGTTATAATTTTTTTCATCATATTTCCTCCAACTTCATTATCCTTTACCTGATCCGGATGTCATGCCTTCAACATAGTATTTTTGTAAAAGTAAAAAAACCAAAATGCTTGGAATAATGCTGAAAATGGCTCCAGCATTTATCAGACCCCAATCCTGAGTGAATCTTGATGTTGCAAAATTCATAATTCCAACTTGAATATTTCTTACCTCGCTTGAGCTGGTGAATATAAGTGATAATATGAAATCATTCCATGTCATTAAGAATACATATACGATAACAGTAGCAATCGCGGGTAGTGACAATGGGAGATGAATTTTAAAAAGTATTTTTATTTCTGATGCACCGTCAATAAGAGCACTTTCGCGTAACGTATTGGGTAGAGATGAAAAATAATTCTTCATCATAAATATACAAAATGGCATAAAATATGTCGCATAAATCAGTGATAATCCAAAAATTGTATCCAAGAGGCCTAATTTACTCATCAAATCATAAAGTGGTATTAACAATGCCTGGTAAGGAACCATTATTATTGAGAGAATAACAAGAAATATAATATTACTACCCCTGAATGTTAATTTACTCAGTGAATATCCTCCGAGTATACTCATTATCAAAACCATACTTATGGATAATCCGCAAAGCATAAATGTATTTCCTACATATCTTAGAAATATTGAATCGGCTGTCGTGAATAATTTTCCGTATTGTTCAAAAGTTGGATTCAAAGTGATAAAGCTTGGGGGATAGGTAAGAACCTCACTAGGTGGTTTGAATGAAGTCAGAGCAGCCCAGTAAAAAGCGATCAAAAAAAATGCTGATATTAATATAAGCGTTATCAAAAGCTTTTTACTCATTGTTAAATCCCCCAGCTTTTAATTGTAGATAGCTTATTATAAGTAAGATGATCAAGAATATTACCGATATAGCCGAACCTAGACCTATATTATAATATTCGAAAGCAACCTTGTTTATATACATTACGATGGTTTCGGTACTCTTTAAAGGGCCACCTTTAGTCATTATGTAAAAATGATCAAATGCCTTAAACGATCCTGCAAGCGACAAAATAAGTGCAAGAATTAAAGTAGGTTTTAAAAGTGGCAGCGTGACATATCTCAATATCTGAGACTTCTTTGCACCGTCGATAGAAGCCGCCTCGTATATCTGGGGCTCAATTCCCTGTAATCCCGCAATTACGATGATCATTGTGAATCCGAGAGTTTTCCATGAGACCATTATTGAAACCATTATTCTGGATAACCATGTGTTTCCAAGCCAGTTAATAGGATTATCAATCATATGAAATGAAATAAGTACATAATTGAGAATTCCATACATATCGTTATAGATCCACTTCCATATATAGCTTGCTGCTACAAAAGAGATAGCATATGGAATGAAGAAAATTGTTCTAAAAAATTTGCTGGATTTATTTGTATAACGTAAAGCTATTGCCAAAAGTACGGCGGGAATGAAGATCATAGGAGTGACTATTATTGCATATATGACGGTATTCCATAAAGTTTTCCAAAATTCACCATCAGTTAGTGCATTGACATAATTAGAAAATCCTATAAACCTAGACTCTCCCATAACTTGCCATTCTTGGAAAGACATGATTATAACTTTAATTAAAGGATATACAAAAAAAATGCTCACCATAATTATAATGGGCGATAAAAACGCCAGACTTATAAGATATTTTCTATTTCTTTGCTTCATAAAATTTCCTCCGGAAAGAGATAATTCGGGATGACAAATGCCACCCCGAAGTGAATACTCATTTGCCAAGTATTTCCTTTATTTCTGTAGTGCATTTTTCAACGGCCGTTTTTGCGTCCATTTCACCTAAGAATACGCTTTCAAAGTAATATTGGACGGGATCGTATATTTCGTTATATTTAATTGAATATGGGGTACGCGCTGTGCTCAATATTTCAGCAAAATCTTCCATTTGAGGTATTTCATTGTAATATTTGTTGTCATAAAGACTCGGTCTAGCGAGTAATTGAAGATCCGGTGCATAAGCCTCTATTTGAGCTTCTTCGGAATAGACGAATTTCATAAATTCTTTAGCAGCATCGATGTTTTTGCATTGTGAAGTTATCCCAAGCAAACTACCACCCCCGAAAGAGGCATAACTTCCTCTGTTTTTTGGAATAGAAGCAACTCCGAAATCCATGTTTGGTGCATCCTTAAGTAAAGAAGTGATATTGAAATTTCCTCCTAAGTAAATGGCGAGTTTACCGGACACAAAAGCATTATACCTATCTCCGGAACCATACTGTACTGAAGATACAGGAGCAATTTTATATTTGTGAATCAAGTCACTCCAAAACTGTAATGCCTCCACAGTTTCGTAACTATCTAGAACAACATTACCATCGTTATCAAACATACTGCCACCATTTCCCCAAACAAAAGGCATAAACCAGAACATATATGCTCCAGCGCCACCGCCGGCAAGATTGAAACCCCACTGATCAATGATTCCATCTCCATCTTTGTCAATAGTCAATTTCTGTCCTATTTCGACCAATTCATACCAGGTCTTTGGAGGTTGTTCTGGGTCAAGACCGGCTTCTTTAAACATATCTTTATTCCAAAGTATGGTTGAAAGATCTATTTGATAAGGGAGTGCAAAAATTCTGTTATCTTTCATGCCGACTTGTATCATTCCATTTGGAAGTTCTTCAAAGAATGGCAATGCTTTTGCCCATTCTGTGATATCAGCAAATGCACCTATTGAAATAAAATATGGAAATTGTACTATATCTAGTCCATATAAATCCGGAGCTCTTCCTGTAGATAGAGATGCCATGAATTTTGGAACCATTTGATCATATGGTATTAGTTCTAATTTTACTTCGATTTCCTTTCCTTCTTTGCCCATCTTTTCGTTAAACATTTTTACAATTTTTTCTGTTTCCTGTTTTTGGTCCCATAAAATAATTGTTTCCTTTGCAATTAGCAAACTGGAAAATATGAAACATCCAATAAGTAAAAATATTACCAACTTTCTAATCATAAAAAAACCTCCTCAATAAATTAGTTACCCCATTTTGAACGATGATTTTTGTAAAATATATTTTATATAATGTTACCGGTTCCGTTACCGGTAACATTATAGCACGAATATATTATCGACAAATCTTCGTTATAATCAATAATGCACGAATAAACTTTATTATATTTAGTGATTGATCATTTTCACCTTCTCTCGTAATTCGACGATTAAATAGAAAAATCTGATAGAATAAAACTAAAGAAGATGTTTTTTGAGGAGGAAATTTTTTGAAAAAAGGATATGTTACTATAAAAACTGTTGCAAAGGAATTGAATATATCTGTTTCAACTGTTTCAAGAGTGATAAATAAAAAACCTGACGTATCTGAAGAAACTAAGAAAAAGGTGCTTACAAAGATTGAAGAATTGGGTTATATAAGAAATGTGACGGCTACCATGATGAGAAATAAAATGAGCAAAACTATAGGTGTGATATTTGAATCAGAATTTGATCCTTTTTTTTCAGAAATACTTGGTGGGATAGAAAAAGGTGTTTCTAAATATAATTATAGAATGATCCTTATGAATACAAAACTTAGAGAAGAAGAAGGAAAAACAGCTATAAATACTTTAATGGAACACAGGGTAGATGGAATAATAATAATTCCAACTGACCCAAATATTTCGTATATTCAAAAACTTGTAGAAAAAAAATTTCCCATTGTAATAATTGGAAGAAATTATGATAAATTTGATGTTGATGAGATTTATACTGATGATTATTTTGGTGGGCAAATAGCAGCTGAATATCTTTTTTCCAAGGGAAAGAGAAAATTACTTATGATAAATTCTTCTTCTGAAAATTCTGCATCAATGAGTAGAGAGAAAGGGTTCATTTCGAAATTAAGTGAAATGGGATTAAAATGCACAGTTATAAAGGATAAAAATTCTGATTATGGGGAGGTTTTTAACATAATTAGATCATTATACTTTGAAAAAAGATGCTATCCATTTGATGGCATATTTTGTTTTAACGATATGAGAGCATTTGCCGTAATAAATGCATTGAGATCTGTTAACAATGCTCTTTTGAAAGAAATAAGCGTTATAGGATATGATGATATTTTGTTTTCATCTATCTTTTCTCCTAAATTAACTACTATACATATAGATAAACAAAAAGAAGGATACGAAGCTGTAAAACTTCTCACGCAAAAAATCACAGGCAGAAGAAAATTTACAAAGAAAAAAATATTAAAAGTATCTCTTGTAATTAGAGAAACTTAGTGTATAAATTTACCATTTTTTGTTCAAAATCCCGATCAATTTTGTGTCATCTTCATCTGCAAGTAGTATTATTTTTCCCCCTTCTATTTTTTGTATGTATTCCGAATTTCCTGAATTTAACATTTTTCCCGATTCATCAAAGGTATCCTCAACACCAATATTAATGAGAAAATCATTATAACTCTGAACAATTTCTTCAGTCTTTTGAGCGGGATTACCAATCATTATCAATGTACCACCACTTTTTATAAAAGTTTCCAGTATCGGATAATGCATTGTATGAAGCATCTTCATTTTATCGAATGTTCCTTCTTCTCCCGGAAGAGGAATTATAAACACATTTGCTTTATCCAGAGAATCTTTCTTTATCATTTTTTCCAGATAGCTCACTTGATTTCCTTTGTTGGACATTTCATCAATGAATCGTGCTCTGTAATCTTCTCCGTAGTTATAATGAGTTTTATCTATTATTATGTTTAATGAGTCTTCCGACATTATTTTTATTTTTATTTCCGAATAAAATATATCATCTATATAGAGGAGCATTTTTTCTTCGTTTACGGGGATTTCAATACTCTCATAAGATATCGATTCTCCTTTGAGATTGTAATCTTTTGAAAGAATCGTTTTTTCTGTATCGCTTTTTATCGACAGATTGAGAATCTTTTCCTCCGTATTCATGTTAACCAGGTCGAAAAACAATTTTGTGAACTCTCCACTCTTTACGCTTTTTGGATATGCCTTTAAATTTAAAAGATAAGTTTTGTTTGATGATTGAAACCATATAGGAGTTGAAACTGCCCTTTCGCCATCGCATTCTTTTATTATCAGGTAATAGAATTCATATCCTGATTCCGGTTCTATTTCAAAGTTATATTTGAATTCATTTGAATCAACGTGAATTTCATCATAAATTCCATTTTTATCGTAAATGTAAACCGTTTCAATTTTGTCATCCGGTGTTTCGATCAACTCTATATTAAATTTTACCAAAAAAGGATCGTATATTATTGAACCGGCAGGTTCGTCATTTGCCCAGAATTTCAATATAAGGTTCTTGTCTTCTGTCCCGTAAGTGAGCATATTTTTCATTGAATGATAAATATCCTCCGCTGCTAAAGATTTTGAATATATAGCGGTTCTGGAATCATTGGCGGATCCCCAATTTGCCTTGTGATTATCCTGTCCAATTGTTGTTCCAACATGCCATCCATTATTCAATGCCAGGGCAAAGTTTTCAAGCATTTCCTCCGATACAGTTTGATTCTGATACCAGTTTCCATTACCAATTTCAAATAAATTCATATATTTATCTACGTATGGATAATATTTGCAATCGTCGAAGTTTCCAAACATGGAAATGGGGTGATTAAACTGTCCAATTGGTTTATTGGCATTAACCCACTCATAAAGAGAAACCAGGTTTGGATCGATGTTTCTATCCGTATACGTTCTTACATCGTAAAAATTTATGTGACCCGGTCCACTCGCTGTCCATTCGAACCCGGGTATTCCGAGGAATGTACCAGTTGTCAAGGTTTTACACTCATCGATTATAGAATCGTATTTGTTTTTACCGTTCGGTAATTCCTGTGAGAAGTAATGGGCGTGATCGGTTATTGCCATAAAATCAATGAAATCATTTGCGTATTCCAGAGCCGTTTCAGGAGTTTCCACTCCGTCGGAATATTCCGTATGAGAGTGAAGATTTCCAAAATATAGATTGTATTCTTCGTAGAAGGTGAATCCAAGCAAAGCTATGTTCAATACTAATAAAACCGAAATGATTTTTTTCATTTTTTACCCCCTTTAGAAATCCCATTTTGATCTCTCCGATGATTGGATGAAGGCTTCTACAGAATTTATGAAAGAAGATTCTTCTATATCCATCGCATCGTAAAAAACAACCAGATCCAATTCTTCTTTATCTGTTCCATAGTCTACAGCAAATTTCTTTGCGATATCATTTGGATAAAGGATCGGTTTATTCTCGTATTCATTATAATAAAAATTGAGTCCCCTTTTTGTATCATCGGTGTAATAAGATTTTGAAATTAATTCGCTGCATATCAAACCGTCATCTGTGAAAAAATCAAAAGAATAATCATAGGGTGTTTGGTAAAATTCATAGGCTTTGATTATCGCTTTGAATATATCTTCCTTACTCAACTCAGGCCGCAGAACTGCAAAAAAATCCGATTCGGCTATATTCGACAAAGCGGTCAGTGATACACAGGGTGCTATTGATTCTATCACTGAAGGATTATTATCATTGTAATAATCGTATATTTTTTTGTAATTTTGCTGTAGATACTCACTGAATTTTAAACCGTCCAGTGATTCGATTCCGGCAAAATATTCATCCAGCTTCTGTAGACTTCCCGTGTATATTCCGGAATGAGTCCAAAAGCCTGGAATTCCGATATTAGTTACCTGCCATTTGTTTCTTCTGAGCAATATATCACCGGGTGAAAGCATTTTTTCAATATTTTTTATTTCATTCCCCGATATCAGTTTATTCTTTCTGGGGCCATATTCTATACCGGTCAGAGTTATCATTATACTTTTTCTCGCCGGGCTCAGAATAAAATTTGTGAATTTGTCCAGTTGTTCAAAAAAGTTTTCTGAATAAAGATCGAATTTTCTGCCTTCATAAAGTTCTCGGATGTAGATCTCATTAGAATTAATATAATTCAGTAAATCATTCATTTCCATATTATCGGAGATCGAAAAATTCCCATTGTCGAAATAGCTGAATAATTTTTTTAAGTGGTATATATTTAATATGCTTCCCAATTCCTGTTTCAGAAAAAAATATTCGTTTCTTGGAAAAATGTTAGTTACATAACCATAGTTCAGATAGTTCTCTAAAATTTTGTTGTTGTTGAGTAGTTCTACAATTTCATAGGTATTTTTAACCTTTGCCAGGAGGCACGATGCTTCAATAATAATCGATTCTACATTTTCATTGTTTTTGAGAGATTCTTTTATTGAACTGTATGATACATATTTATTTTGGATATACCTCAAACCAGATACATAATCTATGAATCTCATCCAGAGCCCGGAAATTTTATCCTTTTCAATTTCGGTCATCTGAGTGAAGTTCTTTTTGAATAATTCTTCTTCTTTTAATATTTCTTTTGTTGTTAATTCCAGTTCATTTATATAAAATAATGCGTATGTTGAATCCGAATAAACTTCTTTTTTATACTGTTCTTCATTAGTTATGAATTTTGAAACTATCCAGCCGGGATTCCGGATTATGAATACGAAGTTTCCCGGCCATATTAAAAACAGAAATACTAAAAACAAAAATATTCCAAGAGTACTTTTTGCAGCGAATATTAAAATCATTTTTACTCTTTCTATTCCTGTTAAACAGTTTTTTTTAATAAGATCATAGAAATCTGAAAAAATGAGAATCAAAAGAAATATTCCCCAGCAAAGGATAATAATAAAAAATTCAAACTCTGCTGAATAAGGTTCTGTAAGCTTGAAATCGGCAATTATCAATGCAATTATCGTTTGTGTTACCGGAAAAGTTATGAAATAAAATTTGTTATGCTTTTTTTTATACTTTTTTAAAATATGTATTAAGTGAGAGAAAGTTATCATAAGCCATCCCGGAATAAATAACAGCGGTATGATAATCAAAATTGTAGAAGTATAGGAAAAATAAGAAGATAAAAACACTGTAACTAATCCTATGAGAAAAATAAATAAGTTTTTCTTCAATGCTCCAACCCAACTCTTTCTATAGTTTTATATAATATGACGCAAAGGAAGCGAAAGTGGTTTAAAAAAAGAGAGCCTTCAGGCTCTCTTTTAGTTGTTGATTATTTTTAATCAGAGATTGTAGAATGAAGATTTGCCTCTGTATTCTGCTGCTATATCAAGATCTTCTTCAATTCTCATCAATTCGTTGTATTTCGCTATTCTTTCGCTTCTGGAAGCGGATCCGGTTTTTATCATACCGGTGTTTGCAGCTACAGCAAGATGGGCGATGAAAGTATCTTCTGTTTCACCGGATCTGTGTGAAATCATAGTAGTCATATTATTTTTCTGAGCATATTCTATTGTGTCGAGTGTTTCTGTGACGGTACCAATTTGATTGAGTTTTATTAGAATTGAATTACACGCTTTTTCTGAAACTCCTTTTTTGAGTCTTTGGATATTGGTTACGAATAAATCGTCCCCCACTATTTGAACTTTTTCGCCGTAATTTTTGTTGAACAAACTGTATGCGGCCCAGTCATCCTGATCGAAAGGATCTTCGATGCTTACTATAGGATATTTTTCGAGTAGTGACCCGTAGTATTCTCCTAATTCTTCCGCATTCAAATCTTTTCCATCGATATGATATTTTTTTGTTTCTTCGTTATAGAATTCACTTGCAGCACAGTCGAGCCCAATAGCGACTTCTTCGCCAGGTTTATATCCTGCGGCTTCTATGGCTTTTATAATGTACTGAATAGCCTCTTCATTGCTATTGAAATTGGGTGCGAAACCACCTTCATCTCCAACTGCCGTAACGTGGCCTTCAGCCTTAAGTATTTTCTTGAGATTGTGAAATGTCTCCGCTCCGGCTCTTAAAGCTTCTTTAAAAGTTTTTAAACCGATTGGAGCTACCATAAATTCCTGAATGTCCAGATTATTATCGGCATGCTCTCCACCGTTAACAATATTCATGAATGGAATTGGTAAAACTTTCGAATTTACTCCTCCAAGATATTGATAAAGAGATATCCCGAGAGAATCTGCTGCAGCTTTTGCAGTTGCCATTGATACTCCCAGTATTGCGTTTGCTCCGAGTTTTGATTTTGAATCAGTTCCATCGAGTTCGATGAGAGTTTTATCGAGAACAACCTGTTCAAACGCGTTTAAACCTATAACTTCCGGTGCGATGATTTCATTCACATTTTCTACAGCTTTTAAAACTCCCTTTCCCATATATCTTGATTTGTCTCCATCTCTTAATTCCAAAGCTTCGAATTTACCTGTAGATGCTCCCGAAGGAACCATAGCTCTTCCAGATGCACCGTCATCTAAGAAAACTTCAACTTCTACTGTAGGGTTTCCCCTTGAATCCAAGACTTCCCTTGCTAGTACATCAATAATTTCAGAATACATTTAAACACCTCCATTTAATCCGGTAATACAAAAGTACCGATTTCTTTCCCTATTATAGCATTAAGTATATTTCCTTTTTTGAAAAAATCCAGAACTAAAATAGGCTTTTTAAACCTTTCACATAGTGAAAAAGCCTCGTTATCCATTATCTTGATTTTTTTACTGATAGCATCCGTAAACGTCAATTTTTTGAATTTTTTTGCATCGTTATAAATTTTTGGATCTTTATCGTAAACTCCATCAACCTTTGTAGCCTTTACTATTAAATCGGCATTTATTTCTATTGCTCTGATTGCTGCTGCGGTATCTGTTGTAAAATAGGGCAATGTCGTTCCACCACCGAAAACCACTATTTCATTTTTTTCGAGATATTGTTCCGTCGTTTTGTATTCATAATTTTCAAAAGGAGGAAGATTAACGATTGAAGTTATTGCATGGGCCCTCAAACCGTAATTATTGAATCTTTCCGATAGATAGACTGCATTGATGGCGGTTCCTAACATTCCTATACTATCGGCAATACTTGTTTTTATATTATCGAGTTCTTTTCCTCTGAAGATATTACCTGCACCAATTACTATAGCAATCTGTGATTGTGAATTAATAGAGGCGATTTCTTCCAAAAGATATTCCATAGAGTTTTTTTCGAAACCGTTATTTCCTTCGCCACTCAAAGCTTCACCACTTAATTTCAGTAATATTCTTTTAAACATATTTCCCCCAAAAAAAAGGTGAGCTGAGCTCACCTCTTAATTTTTTATTCTGATACTTCTCCAACAGTCCATCTGACGAACCTTGAAATTTTAATGTTTTCTCCTGTTTTTGCAATTGTTTCCACTATCATATCTTTGATTTTCTTTCCTTTTTCAAATACATATTCCTGATTTAATAGGCAATAATCGTCATAGAAAGCATTGAGTTTTCCTTCAATAATTTTTTCCCATACATGTTCAGGTTTGCCGGATTCTTTGAGTTGTGCTTTATAAATGTCTTTTTCTCTTTCTATTATATCTTCGGGAACATCTTCCGGAGAAACCCATCTTGCACCCATAGAAGCAATTTGCAAAGAAATCTTGTGTGCTAATTCTTTAAACTCGTCTGTTCTGGCTACAAAATCTGTAACACAGTTTAATTCCAATAATACCGCTAATTTGCTGTTGTGGTGAATGTATGAATAAACTATACCTTCGGCTGTCGATCTTCCCGCGACTTTGTCTGCTTTGGCCACTCCCTTTTTTCTCAAAAGATCCTTGGCTTTTTCAAAATCACCTTCAACCTCTGCAAGGGCTTTTTTACAATCCATCATTCCGGCGCTTGTCATATCTCTCAATTTTTTAACCATTTCTGCAGTAACTTTCATTGAAAATTCCTCCTAAATTTATTATTTTTCCAATGGATTATAACTCAAAAAAAATAAAATGTTTTACTATTTTGTTACATGCTTTCATTTAACTTCTTTTCAAACATTTCAATCACGTAATCGGAAACCCAAAGCGAAACATCTCCGCCGTGTATTATCACCTGTTTTACCACGGTCGAAGAAACAAAAGAAAAATTCGGGTCGGTCATTAAAAAGAAGGTTTCAAAATTTTTGTAAAGTGTCCTGTTTGCATTTGCCATCTGTAACTCCATTTCAAAGTCATCAACAGCTCTGAGTCCCCTTAGAGAAGCTTTGTAATTATATTTTTTTGCATAATCTATTAACAATCCTTCATATGTATCTGCGGTTATATTTTTCTGTTCTTTAGCATCCTTGATATAATCCTTGACTATATTCAGCCTTTCAGTTATTGAAAACATATATTTTTTCTGCATATTATTCAGGACAAGAATTCGCACTTCTTCAAAGTTTTTCGCGGCTCTCATCAATACATCATAATGTCCATAAGTAAACGGGTCAAAAGAACCTGGATAAATTATTTTCATGATCAGATTTCAGCTTCAGTCTTCAGTTTAGATAAATCAAAATTTTCTTCAGAAATGTTTAAGTTTAGTAGATTTTCAATCGTCATATCTTCAAGTTCTTTTAACATAGCATTGTGTACCTTATACCATACATATTTGACTGCACAGGTAGAGGTGTATTCACAATCCTTTTCGCTACCTATACACTTAAAGGATCCAAGCGGATTATCCAGCGTAAGTACTATATCCTTTATCTTTATATCTTTTGGTTCCCTTGAAAGTGCGTAACCTCCGTATCTTCCCCTTATAGATTTTATGATATTTTTATGTTTAAGTTCCCCGAAAATTTTCTCTAAAAAATCCTTCGGGATATCTGTTCCTTTGACAATATCACTGATTGGAATCGCATTTTTCTTCTCATCCTTCATCTTTTGAGCAATGATGAAAATTCCCCTCAGTGCATAACTACTTTTTAATGTAAACCCCACTATAAATCACCCTTTTTAAAGATTATTATCATCAGAAATCAATGCATTGACAAAATCTTCCGCATTAAACTCTTTTAAATCATCCACACCTTCGCCCAGTCCGATATATCTGACTGGAATTTCAAGTTCTTTGACGATTGCAAAAGCAATGCCACCTTTGGCAGTACCATCCAGCTTGGTCAGAATTATTCCCGTTAAATCGACGGTTTCTTTGAATTTTTTTGCCTGAATCAGACCATTTTGACCCGTCGTTGAATCCAGAACCAGCCATGTATCATGAGGAGCCTCCGGAATTCCTTTTTTGATGACGCGGTTTATTTTTTTCAATTCTTCCATCAGATTACTTTTTGTATGTAATCGTCCTGCGGTGTCTATTATGACTACGTCTTTATTTTTACTTT
Source organism: Kosmotogales bacterium (assembly GCA_030156385.1). Taxonomy (GTDB): domain Bacteria; phylum Thermotogota; class Thermotogae; order Petrotogales; family Kosmotogaceae; genus JASGMR01. The sequence continues at coordinate 18,816 of JASGMR010000014.1, read as the reverse complement.
TTGCGTGACTTACAGCATCAAATGCAACAGCAGCTGGATCAGCATCTTGCCCCTGACTGATAATGGAAGCTCCGGTTCTGTCACTCCAAATCTTCAATTGATCTACAGCTGCGGCTCTGAATGTATCACAAGCCGCAAGAACAACCGATTTTCCCTCTTTAACTTCTTTATTCGACAGCTTTCCAATCGTGGTGGTCTTTCCCGTTCCATTAACTCCAACTATAGACAGAACGTATGGTTTATTATTTTTTTCTTTATCCTCATATGATATAACCAGTATTTCCTTTAAAATTTCTTTTAAAACTTCAATTGGATCATCTTTTCCATTACATCTTTCTCTTAATTTCGAAATTACTTCTTCTACCGTATCTATTCCCATGTCTGAAAGAATCAATAATTCTTCAATTTCTTCCAGGGTGTCATCATTCAGTTTGTCAAATTTAAGGATATCCTTTATTTTTGAAAAAAAAGATTTTCTCGTTTTTTCCAATCCTTTGTCATACTTTTTTTTAAATAAACCCATATCTATTCTCCGATTTTTTCAGCCGGATTGTAGTTTTTTAACATTTCTTCAACTGTTTTCATTAATAAACCGGTATCTTCTATGGTGATTTCTTTTTTGTCCCTACTCAGTCTTGATTTCAATTCAACTTTTCCCTCTTTTATTTTATTTCCCACAGTTATTCTTAAAGGGAACCCTATTAAATCGGCATCTTTAAATTTAAAACCTGGAGATAACTTTCTATCATCAATTATAACTTCATATCCATTTCCTTTCAACATATCATACAATTTTAGTCCGATTTCCTTTTGAGCAACATCAGAAAAATTAACCACAGTGATCATTATTTGATAAGGGGCAATTGATAAAGGCCAGATTATCCCATTCTCATCATGCAATTGTTCTACAGAGGCTTCAAGAGTTCTCGAAATTCCCCAACCATAACATCCCATATAATATGGTTTGCTTTTTCCATCTTCATCGGTGAAAACTCCATTCATAGAGTTTGAATATTTGATTCCCAATTTGAATACCTGACCGAGTTCTATTCCCTTTTTTTCCTTAAGAAGTTTCCCGCATACAGGACAAAGATCACCCCTTTTTACCATTTTTAAATCGGTAAAAAGTTTTATATTGAAGTCTTTGCCTGGGGACACATTTTTGTAGTGGTAATTATTTTCCATACCGCCAACAACGTAATTTTTCATTCCTTCTACAGATTTGTCACCTATTATCTCTACCTTTTTTGAAATTCCAACAGGTCCTATAAAACCAACCGGAACGTTAAATTCTTCCATAATTTCATTTGGGTTGGCCATCTGGATTGTCTGATCACCATAATATGATTTCAATTTTGCCTCATTTAAATCCTGATCACCTCTTATCATGATAAGAATGAATCCCTTTTTCCCTTTGTACAGAAGTGATTTAACAATTTTTTTCCTTGGGACTTTCAAAAATTTGGATACATCCTCTATTGTTTTTACATTTGGGGTTTCTACTTTTTCCATGGGTAGAAGTTCTTCGTTCACTTTGATCGTTTCAATCTTATATTCAGCTTTTTCATCTGTAGCGGCATAACCACAATCACAATAAAGTATGGTTGATTCTCCCGCCTCCGCCAATGCGTTGAATTCATGAGAACCTTTTCCGCCGATTGTTCCACTATCCGCTTCTACTGCCAGGTATTTCAATCCCAACCGTTTCATTATTCTGTCATAAGCGGAATAAAACAAATCGTAATATTCGTCAAGCGATTTTTCATCCGCGTGAAATGTATAAGCATCCTTCATTATAAATTCCCTGGATCGCATTAAACCGAATCTGGGTCTTATTTCATCTCTATATTTATTTTGAATTTGATAAAGTGATAGTGGTAATTGTTTATATGAGTTAAGCTCATTTCTTACAACCGCAGTAATCATTTCTTCATGTGTGGGTCCAAGCGTAAAATCTCTATCATGTCTATCCTTCAGTTTCATCATTTCAGGTCCATAATCTTCCCATCTTCCAGATTCATGCCATAATTCGGCAGGCTGAATAATTGGAAGCATTATTTCTTGACTCCCGGTTGCGTCCATCTCTTCTCTCACGATGTTTTCAATTTTTTTTATAACTTTCCAACCAAGAGGCAAATAGGTATAAATACCCGCGGCAATTTTTCTTACAAAACCGGCTCTGATTAAGTATTTAATACCGATTAAATCGGCGTCTGATGGCGATTCTTTTAAAGTTGGTGCATAAAGTTTCGAAAAAAACACTTGTTTCAACCTCCAATACCTCTAAGGAACTCAATTTATCGGAATTATACCACAGTCTAAATGTATTGTAATATTGATAAAAATTTGAAATTTTTTTTATTCTTTTGGTATAATGATTTTAACGGAGGTGTAAGAATGAAGAAAATTCCAGAATATGCGAAAAATGTTAGAGAGGCATCAGATTTTATCCGTTCTAAAATAAATTTTAAACCTAAAATAGCGATTGTTTTAGGTTCCGGTTTAGATATTATTTCACAAAATATTGAAGGTCCGGTTCATATAGATTATTCAGAAATACCTCACTTCGAGAAATCCACCGCCCCCGGTCATAAGGGAGAATTGATAGTTGGAAAATTGGGTAATGATAACGTTATCCTTATGAATGGGCGTCACCATTATTATGAGGGATATACGATGAAGAAGATAACTTTTTCAATAAGGGTTATGCAGGAACTTGGAGTTGAGGTATTAATGCTTACAAATGCCTGTGGAGGTTTGAACCCGGGTTTTAAAAGAGGTGATATAATGCTTCTTACAGATATAATAAATTTTATGGGTGACAATCCTCTTATCGGTCCCAATTTTGATGAGTGGGGACCAAGGTTTCCGGACATGAGTAGTCCTTTTGACAACGGGTTGAGCGATCTTGCAAAAAAGGCAGCGCAGGACTTGAATATTGATTTAAAAGAAGGAGTTTATATAGCTGTTACGGGTCCTTCTTTTGAAACCCCTGCGGAATTGAAAATGTTTCAAAAGATAGGTGCAGATGCCGTTGGAATGTCGACGGTTCCGGAGGTCATTGTTGCAAGACATGCGGGGATAAAGGTTCTCGCTATTTCATGTATAACCGATATGGCGCTGCCGGATGAACTGGAGCCACTCACTTCAGAAATGGTAAATGAAACATCAAAGAAAAATGGTGATAAGATTGCCAGAATTTTCGAAAGGGTTATTGAGAAACTGTAAAAATGGTGGGTGCGGTAGGGATTGAACCTACGACCTCTTCCTCGTCAAGGAAGCGCTCTCCCACTGAGCTACGCACCCGATCGTTCTATAAATTCTAGCATTAACTTTTGTGAATGTCAATTATTAAAATATCTTGTATATTTTGAAATATAGTGTTTTTTAATGTATAATTAAGTATTATATGCCTTTTTAGGCAATTATTATTATGGGTAACTATTTGAAACCTAAAATTTCAATAAAAGGGGGCAATACTGTGAAGAAAGTTGTTTTGTTTTTACTGGTAACTTTGTTTTTTGTAACTGTATCGTTTGCTGCACTTGAGAAAGATGTATTCGTAAGTTTGGGTATTGGTGAACCAGAGACATTAGATCCCCATTATGCATATGATACGGCAAGTGGAGAGGTTATCAACAATATGTATGATAACCTAATAAAATATGTTGGGGAATCAACAACAGAAATGGCTCCAATGTTATCAACGGAAGTTCCTTCACTTGAAAATGGATTGATAAGTGGAGGCTCAACAGTTTACACTTTCCCTATAGTGGAGGGCGCCACTTTCCATTCCGGGAATCCTGTAACTCCTTATGATGTAGAATGGTCATTCGAAAGAGGTCTTCTTTATGATCCTTCTGCCGGTCCAATGTGGATGATGATGGAAGCATTATCCGGTGGAGAATTTGCTTCTGTAGAGGCATGGTTTGAAGATTATGCAGGTATGCCTTATACTGAAGCAGTTGATGAAAATAGAGAACCCACTTCGGATGAAGCCAAAGAAAAGTTGATTGCTTTTTATTATGATGTAATCGATCCGGCTGTTGAAGTCGATGGTAACAACGTTGTTTTCACACTTGAAGCACCTTTCGCACCATTCATGAATATCATTGCACATTACAACTACTGGAGTGCAATTATTGATTCAAAGGCTGGTATAGAAGCCGGCGCATGGGACGGAAATGCAGATGGTTGGTGGAAATGGCATGATATGAGACCCGAAGATACACCTTTCCATACGGCAGATTTCGGCTCAGGTCCATTCGAGTTGGTAGAATGGGATAGAGCACAGCAGAAGATCATTCTTGAAAGATACGATGATTATTTCAGAGGCGCTGCAAAACTTAAGACAGTTATCATCGATGGTATTGATGAATTTTCAACAAGAAAATCGATCATTGAGGCCGGAGATGCTGATATCGCTTACTTTGGTGCTTCATATCTTGATCAGGCAATAGAACTTCAAAATGAAGGTAAAGTGGTTTTGACAACGGGATATCCGACAGCTCAGGTTAATACTATTCACTTCAACTGGGGAATCAAAGAAGGATCCGAATATGTTGGCAGTGGAAAACTCGATGGTGAAGGTATACCATTAGATTTCTTCACCGATATCGATGTAAGAAAAGCATTTGGATATTGTTATGATGGTGCAACATTCATTTCTGAAGTTGTTAACGGTTTAGGTAAACTCGTTCCTGCGGATCTTCCGGAAGGCTTCTTAGGATACGATGGTAGTTTACCACTTCCTGAATTCGACCTCACAAAGGCTGCAGAACATTTCAAGAAAGCATGGGGTGGAGAATTATGGGAAAAAGGATTCAAGCTCCAGCTTCTCTACAACACAGGTAACGATACAAGGCAAACAGTTATGGAAATGCTAAAGTTCTACATTGAAAGCATAAATCCAAAGTTCAAATTGGATGTACAGGGTGTACAGTGGCCGACATATCTCGCCGCACAGAAAGCGGAACTTCTAGCTTGTTTCGTAATTGGATGGCTGGCAGATTATCCTGACCCACACAATTTCATAGCAACGTTCTATGCTAGTTATGGACCTTACGGTGGAAGACAGGGAGAAGCTTTCAGAGAATACTGTAGGGAAAATATGGACGGATTGGTACAGGAAGGAGTTAGCGAGGCAGATCCTGCAAAGAGAGCTGAAATCTATAAAGAAATTCAGGAAATAGCTATAGAAAATGCAATAGGTATTCCTGTAGATATGCCCCTCGGTATGAATGTAAGATCTCCTGAAGTCAGAGGTTGGTTCCCTCATGTTGTAAGATCCGAATACTATTATTACGATCTCTGGAAAGAATAAGAAAATAAAGCATAAAAAAGGGCCGGTTTTTACCGGCCTTTTTTAAATTTTGGAGGGTATTATGAAAATTTATGATTTTATCGTCAATGATACCTATGGTTTTCAAAAAAAGTTATCCGATTTTGAAGGGAAAGTTTTACTTGTGATTAACACGGCTAGTAAATGTGGATTTACTCCACAGTACGAAGGATTAGAAAAACTGTATGAGAAATATAGAGATAAGGGATTTGAAATCCTCGCTTTTCCCGCTAACAATTTTTTAAATCAGGAACCGGGATCTAATGAAGAAATCAGAGAATTTTGCTCGACCAATTATGATGTTTCATTTCCTATATTTGAAAAGATAAATGTTAAAGGGAAAAACCAGCATCCTCTTTATAAGTATTTGACAGAGGAAACGGGAGAATTCAAGGGAAAAATAAGGTGGAATTTCGATAAGTTTTTGATAGATAGAAAGGGTAATGTTATCAATAGATTTAAACCAAAAATTAAGCCGGAGAATATTGAAAAACAAATACACGATGCCCTGGAAACCTGATGTTTTTTATTCTCGGTATTCGTTGGAAAGCTTGAATTAAAAAGAATATTTTTATAACAAAAATCGCAATAACTGGAACGGGAAACATCGTTTTTCGCAAGACTTTGATTCTTATATGTTGATCACTACGAAATTTGTCGGCGCCTTGGTTTGTATTAATGATCCCACATTATAAATCAAAACAGACAGGAACTTTGTGGATAAAAAAATATCAAAATATATATTAAAAACTGAAGATATATGTGGCAATTATCAGTTCAATTTCAGGGAAGGAAAATTTAACAAAGATCAGTAATAAATATTTTGAATGATGTTTAAACGGCTGATATTGCAATTGATCCTGTACCAGCTGTTTTTCCAGAATTTGGAAAACTATCGGAATGATGAAATTTAACGATAAAAAATTAGATATTTCTTAAATAAATCTTATTTTAATTTATATTCCAAACAAAAAAACAATTAATCATATATAATACTTCTTGGAGGAAAGAGAATTGAATAATTTTTCCAAGAGGGTATTGAGTATTGCGATACCTATAACAATTCAAAACATAATTTCATCAGGTTTGAATCTTGTGGATAACATTATGATTGGCAATCTGGGCCCTTTACCTATTGCGTCTGTTGGCCTTGTTAATCAATTTATGTTTATCCTCACACTTACAACTTTTGGCTGTGCCAGCGGTAGCGGAATTTTCGTTGCTCAATACTGGGGAGTTAAAGATTTTGATAACATTGAAAAAACTATCGAACATATTTTAAAAGTCACTTACACTCTATCGATACTTTTTTTTATCGTTCTATTTTTCTTTCCCGAACAAATGTTGGGCGTTTTTTCAAAAGATCCTGAGGTTATCAGTATCGGTATACCTTACGCAAGAATTGTTTCGTTTACAACTCTTTTGACTTCGTTCAGTTTCATAATTGCTATGGCTTTAAGAACTGTTGAAAAAGCAAAAATTCCGATGTATGTAAGTCTTGTTGCTCTTGGATTCAATACTGTTGGAAACTATCTGCTTATTTTTGGGATAGGGCCATTTCCTAAACTTGGTGTTACAGGTGCTGCAATAGCGACTCTTTTATCGAGGTTAGCAGAATTTCTTATTTATGTTTTTTTGGTGACTTCTAAAAAGTATCCAATTAGATTATCTTTAAAAAGGATGTTCACATTTGATATTGTTTTCTTTAAAAAACTCATGAAATACGCTTCCCCGGTAATTGTCAATGAATTTTTATGGTCGCTTGGTATGACAACTTACACTTTTGTTTTTGCAAGGATGAGTACAACTGCGGTGGTGGTTCGAAATATAAGCAGTACTATTGAAAACTTCGGCTTTATATTTTTTGGGGGCATATCGTCAGCTACGGTAGTAATTGTTGGGTCAGAGCTGGGAAGGAAAAAATATGATCTGGCAAAAAAATATGCCAGAAAATTTCTTCAATTGACAATTATAGCGGCTTCCATAGCTGGATTGGGAGTAATACTCTTCTCGAGAGTTATCATAAATTTATATAATGTGGATGAATTTATCAGAAATACCGTTTTGACCGTGATTATAATAGTTGGAGCTGCTCAGCCAATTAAAATGCTGAATGGAGTGAATATTGTTGGGATTTTAAGAAGTGGCGGTGAAACGAAGTTTGCAATGTTTCTTGAAATTGTTTCTCTGTGGTTTATAGGAGTCCCACTCGTTGCAATTACGGGTTTGGTTTTTAAATTGCCAATAACGGTGGTGTATGTATGTACTATAGTTGAAGAAATATTCAAAATAATTTTGGGAATGAAGAGATACAGGTCGGGTAAATGGATAAAGAATCTTATCAATGAATAAAATGTTTATTAATTTTCTTTATCTTGATTTTTACCGCAATTTTAATCAGAAATTTTGATTAATAACGTTATTGAGCACTTTCCTGAATTATACTGAACTTCCTTTCATTTGAATATAGTTTCCCGTATCTGTCTGTAAATTCTATTCTGAGAACATGATCTCCTGGTTTCAAATTTCCGGGTATATCTACACACCATATATGCGTTGATTTTTTGGGAATATAGAAAATCGGAATATAATTCAGAAATTCTTTTGAGTATGAAAATGGAACATTCTCAGTTTTTCCCCAAAAAATAAAAAAAGGATGAAATCTTTTCTGAATTCATCCCGGAGAGCTTTCGATTGGTTTTTTAACAGCGAATAATTTTCTGTTGCACAGGTAACTCTATATAGAAATACTTTTATACCTTTGTTTTCTCTCATTCATTTGAATTCTATAATTTAGAAATTTTATAAGAATTAAAAATAAGATTTATAAATAAATTTTGTTAGAAATTTTTAAAGTTTTTTGTATAGAGAAACCGTGTAGCACCCTTGTGAAAATCTATACGAAAGAAATAGCTCCTTCCGAATATTAATTTGTTTTTTCTATATATGGTATATGTTATATTAAAGTGAACCGTATTTAGAATTATTTGTGAGAATTAAGGTTTTTTATGGAATTATTTATTTCCAAGATTTTGTGTTCGATTATATCTCTGTTCTTCTGATATAAAACTTCCTTTACCGTGAAATAAGCTTGAAAAAACACTTCGAATCCCGCAACTGTTCGCCCAATTATTCCATCACTTTTGTCTATTCCAAAGGCTAAAAAACTGTTTTTGACGAATTTTACATTTTTATTCATACTCTGTATTACCTGAGGAAAGAAGGAGTTATCGCTTTTTATTAAAAGGCATTTGTAAATTGAGATAATGTCGAACATCCCGAAGGTAAGACCGTGTAATCCCATTATCATTTTTCCCATATCATTCAGGATCAAACCCTGTAATGATTTATTTATCTCTTCTATCCAGCCTAAAAATTCTGCATTTATATACTTGTTTCTTTTTTGAATCATTTCTTCATCCCACAGAAAATTTTTCGCTCTTTTTTTAATGTTTAAAAAATAGTTTTTCGGATCGAAAAGAATCACAGATGTTTTCAATCCGGAAATATTTTTTGAAGCCTTTACGGGCGAAGTGAAAGTTTCTTCCAGTTCTTTTTTGTTCAAATATGATATGACAAAGTATTTTTTGTCGATTATTTCTATTTTAGATTCTTTTTTTCTCGTTTTCAGGCATAAAATATCTATATCGCTGAACTCATTTTCTTCATTCCTCGCATAGCTTCCAACGAGTGCGATGGAGATTATTCCACTTTCTTTTTTCAAAGTTTCAACTCGTTTTAAAATGAAATCTTTGATCATTATTTTCTCCGGTTTCTCTGCAGTTCCTGAAGTTTTTCCAGCAATTCTTCCTTTGTCATTCCCTTTAGTTCGGATTTGGTTTTCTTAAATGGATTTGGTTTACTGATAGATGCGAGATCGAGGCAATCAAGAATCTCTTTATAATCAAGAAATCTTGACATTTTTTCAAAGTTGGAAACTCCGCTGTCGTATCCCGTATGGTGAAAAGTAAGGTATAATTTTTTCTTTGCTCTGGTTACTGCAACATACAAAAGTCTTTTCTCCTCTTCAATGTTTTCGTCATTATTGAGAGAATACATTGAAGGCATTTGACCATCAGCCAGACCAACAATAAAGACAGCGCTCCATTCCAGCCCTTTGGCAGAGTGAATGGTTGAAAGTGTCAAAGGTTTTTCGTCATTTTTTAAAGGTTCAACATCGGTTACTGTGGTTTCAGGGGCCTCAATGGATAAATCGGAGATGTAATCCTGAATATTATTGTATGTGGAAGCTATTTGCTGAAGCGCGGTCAGATCACTTATTCTTTTATTCCAGTCATCATATTTTTCTTTCATCAGAGGTTTATAGTAATCACAAATGATCTGTACCTTTTCTTCGATCGTTACATTTTCTTTCATCAAAACTTTCAAAGTATCTGTGAGCATAATAATATCAGCGGATTTTTTTATGGTTTTTCCAAAATCTGGCAGAATGTTACTTAAGATTATTTTTAGATTGTTCGAATTTACAATGCTTTCTATAACTCTGGAGGCTTTTTTGGGACCGATACCGGGAATAAGTCTCAGAACTCTGTCCCATGACAATCTATCTATGGTATTCACATAAATTTTTAAGTGAGCCATTATGTCTTTAACATGAGCTGTTTCGTTGAACTTTTTACCTCCGAAAAATTGAAATGGAATATTCCTTCTTTTTAATTCAAGTTGAACAGGAATAGAGACGAAGGAAGATCTGAATAGAACCGCCTGGTCTTCCAAGTCCATGCCTTCTTCTCTATTTTTTATAATCTCGTCCACAATCTGTTCTGCCTCAATTTGATCGTTTTTAAATTCGAGTAATTTCGGTTTTTGACCCGTTTCTTCTGAAGCTGCCTTCAGATCTTTTCTGTATTTTCTGATCATGGTTTCTAAAATTGTATTGCTGAGTTGTAGAATACTCTGCGTAGAACGATAATTTTGCTCTAGCTTTATTATTTTAGTATTTTCGAAAAGTTTTGGATATTCCATAATATTTTCGTGAGTTGCTCCTCTGAAACCATAAATACTTTGAGCATCGTCCCCGACTACGACAACGTTTTGATGTTCCATCCCAAGAAGATACGTTATTCTTCCCTGAAGATGATTGGTGTCCTGGTATTCATCCACCATTATGAATTTATATTTTTCCGATATCCTTTTTCTTATATCATCTTTTTCAAGAAGCAAAATAGTGTAGAGAAGTAAATCATCGTAATCTATGTAATTGTGTTTTAATTTGTACTTTATATAGTGGTCCTTTATTTTTTCAAGTTCGTTCGAATATTCCGAATAATGAGGATACTCATCATCCAGAACATCCTCTATGGAACAATTTTTGTTTATCGTTCTGCTGAATATTTTTGCCAGAGTGGGATTTTTTGGAAATCTTTTATTTATTTTTTTTATTTCCAGATCTTCAACACAGAATCCAATAGCCTGCTCGATATCTCCCTGATCAAGAATGGTAAAATTTCCATCTATTCCTATACTCGAGGAATATATTTTTAAAAGTCTATAACCAAATGAATGGAAAGTTCCTCCACTCACATAATTGCATCTTGGATCATGTTGTGTTGCTCTGCTCAGCATTTCTTTCGAGGCCTTTCTCGTAAAAGTCAATAATAAAATAGAAGATGGGTTTATATCCGAGAGAATGCATTTCAAGACCCTGTATTCAATTACCCGGGTTTTTCCGGAACCTGCACCGGCTATTATGAGCATCGGTCCATATATTTCTTCCACAGCCTGTAATTGCTGTCTGTTCAGTACTTTATCAAAATCAAACATTCTTTTTTTTCCTTGTTATATTTATGAATAAAAGTATGAAGGGTATAGAAACAAAAAGCAACGAACTTATTATCGGTAAAAAGAAGCCGAGTACGGTTATTATTAAAGGTACAAAAAGCAGTATTTTGTTTTTTAAGGATTCGGTGGCTATCTCTTCTTTTGAAAATTCTTCCTTTAAAAAATGTGCTCTTTTTGTTGCGTATCTCCATTGCAAACAGGCGAATAAATATGCGGCAAAGACATTTAAATGAAAAAGGGCCTCCGAAGCATATAAATCAGGGAAGTCACCCATCAATGAAGTTGTAAAAGGAAATAGGGTTATAAAAAATAAAAAGAAGAAATTCAAAATTAAATGGACTTTATCGGTATGTTTTATCATTCTTATTTGATGTATATGAATTATCCAGAAAATTGATAACAACAAAAAAGTTACCGCATAGTTAATGATCTGAGGTAATATATTTAAAATGCCATTTAAAAGATCATTCGAAGTTAAAATTCCCGTTGGAGGAATTTCAAGATTTAAAATCAGTAAAGTCATAACTATAGCAAAAATACCATCAGTAATGGCTTCCAGCCTGTTAAGCGATAGAGCATTTTTCTTTTTGTCCAAGATGATTATTCCCCCTCCCAGTAATTAATTATAGCAAAGAAAAAAGATAGATAATTGATACATATTTTTTAAGTTTTTTTTCTATGGGCCTTTTTTATCAGTGAAATTCCGAAAGGTAGAGATAAATATGCCCAGGAACTGTATTCGGATATAAGGAAGACAAGTCCTAATGCTATTAACGGAACAATTAACTTGAATTTTTGAATAGCTTCTTCTTTTTTTATCATATCATTTGAAATCGAATCCGATTTCAAATTTGAAATGTGAATAGCGTAATACCACTGAACAATTGATGCGACGTAAACCAGAAAGATATTCAGGTGAAAAATAATTTCTGCAACTATATATCCTGCATAGTCTCCAAGCAGGGAAGTTGTAAAAGGAATGAGAGAAACAAAGAAGATATAAACGAAATTTAGCAAAATATGGTGTCTGTTTGTATTTTTTAACATTTTTAATTCTAAAATGTGGGACATCCAGAAAGTGGAAATTAGGAAAAAGGAAATAATGTAATTCATTATCAAGGGCAAAGTGTTCAGTAGTGCATTATTAAGATCTTTGGAAGAACTCACATTGTCACCGTCGGGAACTGAAATTGTTAGTATTAATATGGTTATTATTATTGCGAAAATACCGTCGGTAATCGCTTCCAATCTTGAAAGAGAAAATAAACTTTTATTGTTTTCCATTTAAACACCTCTTTGCTAATTATATCAAAGATGCGAGCTTCATTGTTTATTTATTGTATAATTAATTGAAGAAAGGAAGTGATAGATATGATTAAGTCGAATTTTAACTTTTATGTACCCACGAATATTATTTTCGGACCGGGAAGGCTCAAAGAGTTAGCCACAATTAAACTGCCGGGAAAGAAAGCCTTGATTGTAATTGGTGGGAAATCCGTGAAAAAATATGGATATATAAATAGAGTGGAAGATTATTTGAAAAAAAATAACGTCGAATCTGTTGTTTTTGATAAAATTCAACCCAATCCAATTTTGAATCATGTCATGGAAGGAGCTCAATTGGCTAAGGATAACGATTGTGATTTCGTTATTGGTCTGGGTGGAGGAAGTTCGATCGACTCGGCGAAAAGTATAGCTATAATGGCAACCAATCCCGGAAATTATTGGGATTATGTTTGTGGAGGTACCGCCCTTTGCAAACCCGTTCCCAATGATCCTTTACCTATCGTTGCGATTACGACTACCGCTGGAACCGGTACGGAAGCGGACCCCTGGACAGTAATAACGAATATGAAAACAGAGGAAAAAATAGGGTATGGATATTCAAAAACATTTCCTGCCATATCGATAGTTGATCCTGAATTGATGATCACTGTCCCCAAAAATTTAACGGCATTTCAGGGCATGGATGCTTTCTTTCACTCTGTGGAAGGGTATTTATCCAAGAATGCTCAACCATCATCGGATTTATTTGCACTTGAGACCGTGGGTCTTATTTCAAAGTATTTGCCGATTGCTGTGAATGACGGAGAAAATATCGAAGCAAGAACGGCGGTCGCCTGGGCGAATACTTCTGCCGGAATTGTCGAATCGACTTCTTCCTGTATCTCACACCATTCAATGGAACATGCTTTGAGTGCTTTACACCCTATGTTGCCCCATGGTGCGGGATTGATCCTTTTATCGGTGTCATATTTTTCGTTTATGGCGGAAAGGGTTCTTCCAGAAAGATTTATAGCTTTGGCCAGAATAATGGGGGAGGATGTGAATAAGTATAGCAGTTCGGAAAAACCTATGGCCTTTATAAATGCGTTGAAAAAATTGATAAAAAACATCGGGCTATCGGATTTGAGATTTTCCGATTATGATATCTATAACGATGAAAAAGAGAAATTAGCCGATAATGCCATCGATACTATGGGAGGATTGTTTGATGTTGATCCCTACAAATTGGAAAAGAAAGATGTTATCGAAATATATAATACAGCATTGGATAAATAAATATTAATGAGATTTTTAAAAAGTCGATTCTTAACGGATCGACTTTTTATTTTGTATTTTCACTGAAGAGATCTTTGAATTTTTCAAATTTAAAACGTATTTTAATAAAGCCTGAGTATTTTTTGTAAATATCAGAAGTTTTATAATTTGTATCAGATAAATATCTTTAAATAAAAACCAGTGATAGATCTGACATTAATATGGGTATTTTTAAATGTTATACTTGTAATTGATTTAACAGCCCATTCAGAACATTTATACAGCTATGGTTTCCGGTTGTTAATAGTGAGTTGATAATGAATAAAAAGACATCTTTTATATTGCGTATCGTTAGTATGAATTCAGTACAGGATGTTCGTATAACAAATAATGGTGAATTGCAGGTGATAGTATGAGAGTGGTTTTTCCCGAAGAGATGAGAGAAATTGATAGAATAACTGTAGAAAGAGGAGTACCTTCTCTTATATTGATGGAACACGCTGCCAGAAGTTTATTCGAGGAAATTGTCAGGACCGATGTTTTGAAGATAACGATTCTTTGTGGGGCCGGCAACAATGGAGGAGACGGATACGCTTTGGCAAGATTACTGAAATTCTGCGGATTTGATCCGGAGGTCGTGGCAATTTATGCCCCCAAGACTAAGGACTGTAAGAAAAATGTCCAGCTGTTTAAAAATTCGGGAGGATCGATATACAGATTTCAAAAGCTTTCAAAGAGTAAATTGAATTCGATTATCAACGAAAGTGAATTAATAGTTGATGCGATTTTTGGAACTGGTTTCAGAGGAGAATTACCAGGTGAAATTTCAGAATTGATAAAGAATATAAATAATTTGAAAAAAGCTGTTCTGGCAGTTGATACACCGAGCGGCATAAATTGTGAAAATGGGGAAGTATGCCCTTTAACTTTCGATTGCCATAAGACCATAACCTTTGGCGCTCTGAAATTTGGACAGTTGCTTTTTCCTGCCAGAAATTTCTTGGGAGAGATTATTGTGGCAGATACGGGTTTCCCGAAGAAAGTGATTTTTGAAAATTCATCGATCAATTTGATTCATAGAATGATGATAAAAAATATATTGCCGCCAAGAAAGGCCGATTCTTATAAAGGAACATACGGAAAAGTATTAATAATAGGAGGAAGCAAAGAATACTCAGGCGCGCCCTTATTGAGTGCCATGGGGGCACTGAGAACCGGGGCCGGGATCGTTTATACATATACTCCATTGAGGGTTCAGGAAGTCATAAGAAATAAATATCCGGAAATTATCGCTTCGAGTGGTGAAGATTCGGATTTGTTAATTGAACAGGATATTTTCCAGATTGAAAAATTAGTGAGAGAAATGGATGTGATTGTTTTAGGTCCAGGAATAGGAAGAACAAAGAATACGATTAACCTGGTTTTTAAAATAATTGAATTGATAAAAAAGCAGAAGAAATTTCTGGTTATTGATGCGGATGGGCTTTATGCCGTCTCTCATGATATAAATATTGTAATGAATTCCGATAGAATTGTTCTGACTCCTCACCCCGGTGAATTCAAAAGATTGATAGGCGATGAGAATCTGAATTTGAAAAACAATCCTAAATATATAATAGAACAGATAAAAAAGTTGAAGACTAATGTTCTGTTTAAGGATACAATATCTATATTCACAGATTTCAGCGGTGAATCATGGATCAATATTCATGGTAACACATCATTGTCAAAGGGAGGGAGCGGAGATTTACTCTCCGGTAGTATAGCGGGATTCTTCGCCCAATCCAAAGACATCGTTAAATCGACTATTCTGGGAACATATTTTCTTGGACGATCGGCAGAACTTTTGGATATATCTGAAGCTTTTGCCTTACCGGAGGATGTTTGCAGAGGTTATGACAGGGTATTCAATGACCTTTTAAAATAAAGAGGGATTTTTATGAAATTGAGGCAGGAAATATCTCAAAAGCTGGAACAAAAACAAAAATTGAGTATTAAAGTCCAGAACTCTATTAAATTATTGCAGTGCAATACTCTGGATCTCAATAACACACTTGAAGAAATCATACAGGAAAATCCTTTGCTGGAAGTTGAAAGAAATGATTATGATTTGATAGATGATTCTGATCAGGAAATGGAAGAGGATTACAGTGAAAATAGCTATTATGGACTTTCATTACCTCAGAGAAACCCGGACTTCGATGGTTACGATTTTGACAGGATAGAGTCGCATCATATCACCTTTGATGAGGTGGTCGATCAGGTGGCTTCCTATATACTGGATGAAAATGAGTACGAAATCTTTCAGGATTTACTGGAACAAATTGATGAAAGAGGTATACTGACTAAGACGAAGGCGGAAATATTTAAAAATAAACATATAGATGAAAAAATATTGAATTCCGCTATAAATAAAGTTAGAAATGCCGGGTTCGAAGGAATATTTTCCGAAACAATAGAGGAGTTGAAAGATTTAAGAGAAGACGATTACTTCCCCTCATCCGGATTTGATGATAACGTTCCTTTACGCTACATCGAACCGGATATATTCATTGAATTCGTAAAGGAAAAGTTCATCGTTAATGTCAAAAGATACGGATTAGTTATGAACGTCGATGAATCCTATGAAAAGATAATTGCCGGAGAAAGCAGCGAAGCAAAAAAATATCTGGAAGCTAAACTGGATGAAGCGAATTATTATCTTTCGGCCATGGAGAGAAGGGAAAACACTCTTCTGTTTATTGGAAGAGAAATCGTTCAAAGAAATCCAGGTTTTCTTTTAGGGCGGACAAAAAAAATCAATTTAATGACTATGACGGAAGTATCCGATTTTATGGAAGTTAATCTATCAACGATCAGCAGAGCAGTTAACGGAAAATATATTTTAACACCCGTTGGGACTTTTCCACTGAGATACTTCTTTGGAAACAAGATGAATAAAGAAGAGATATTATCTACCATTGCGGAAATAATAAAAAATAATCCGAAAATAAGTGATTCGAAAATATCAAAACAATTGAACCAAAAAGGAATGAAAGTTGCCAGAAGAACTGTGAACAAATACAGAAAATCTATAGGAATGGAAAAAAACAAATGATCCGTGCCTGTATGATTTTGGGAGGAGATATCGATTCTTCCACTGAATTTATAAAAGATGAAATCAATAAAACGAAATTCATAGTCGGGGTAGATTCCGGAACGGATGTTTTGAGAAGGATCAATATACTTCCGGATGTATTGATTGGAGATCTGGATTCAATTTCTGCAGATACTCTTCTGTGGATAGATGAGAATGAAGTTGAGAAACATGTATTTAAACCTGAAAAAGATTTTACCGATTTTCATCTGTCAATGAAATATGTCGGAGAAAAGGGTGTTACGGATATTTCGATTTTAGGTGCTTTTGGAAACAGAGAGGACCATTTTTACGGGAATCTTATAACTGCTCTTGATTTTTCAAAGAATATGAAGGTAATATTGAAATCGGAGAATAGAAATTGTGGCTTTCTTTATGGTGAAAATCATTTAGATGTTAAGATCGGTGAAATATGGTCATTTTTCCCCTTTGGAGAGGAATTACCTGTCATTTCTTTAAACGGTTTTAAGTATAAATTGGCAGAAAAAACCCTCGATTATTCGAATCCTCTCGGTGTTTCAAATATTTCAAAGGAAAATACAATAACTGTCACGGTGCATAACAGAGCGCCGGTACTTTATTTTAGATATTTGGGAAAGAAATTATGAATTTGAAAAAAGATGCAGAAACAATATTTCTTAAGGCTCTCGAATCCCAACTCCCTGAAAATGCCGTGATTGAAAATTTGAAAAAAATAAAATTGAGTAAAAAAATATTCATTCTTGCCGTTGGAAAGGCGGCATTTAAAATGGCTAAGAGTGCCAGGGAATATCTTGGCGAAAGAGTTTGTGGCGGGGTGGTTATAACTAAATACGGGCATTCGGAAGGAAAAATCGAAAATCTGGATATTTTTGAGGCCGGACACCCGATTCCTGATGAAAACGGTATAAAGGCTGCCGATTTTGCACTTAAAAAAATCGAAAAATTGAAATGTGATGTTGAAATACTTTTTCTGATATCCGGCGGAGGCTCGGCGCTCTTTGAAAAACCTTTAGACGGGATCACATTGGAGGATTTAATTTTTATAAATAATTCATTGCTGAGATCCGGGGCAAATATCGTTCAGATAAATACTGTTCGAAAACATCTTTCTTCAGTTAAAGGGGGAAGATTTGCGTATTTGAATAAAGGCAGGGATATTTTCTCACTCATTCTTTCGGATGTTTTAGGAAATAATCTGGATTTTATCGCATCAGGTCCTTCTGTTGCGGATACATCAACTTCAAAGCAATGTTTTGATATTGTAGAGGAGTTTAATCTTTCACCAGAAAACAGAATATTGGAGGTTTTGAAAAATGAAACTCCCAAAAATATTGAAAATTCGAAAAATATCGTGATCGGAAGCATCGACGGACTGATCAGAACTGCGAAAAAAGAAGCGGAGCTGTTGGGATATTTTCCAATAGTGTTGTCTTCTAATATTACGATAGAGGCTAAAGAGGCCGGAGAGTTGTTTGCAAAAATTTGCAGGGATTTCCCATTGTTTAACGAAAAGTTATTGCCTGTTGCCATTATTGGGGGTGGAGAGACAACCGTCAAAGTTTGGGGAAACGGAATCGGAGGAAGATGTCAGGAAATGTGTCTGGTTTTTTTGAATAGAGTCAGAAATGAGAATTCAATGAGAAATTTTTCTTTTTTGTCTTGCGGAAGTGATGGTACCGATGGCCCGACGGATGCTGCAGGTGGGATTATCAGTAATGATACTGTTGAAATAGTGAATGAAAGAAACATAGATTCGAATGTATTTTTAAATAATAACGATTCATATTCTCTTTTAAATGAGATCGATGCTCTTGTGAAAACCGGTCCGACCGGTACCAATGTGAACGATATCCACATTCTTTTAATTGAATAAATCTGGAGGGTTTATGTCAAAAATAGAAATATACCTGGATAAAATTGAAAAAAATGCAAAAATGATAAAAAACATTTGTGATTCTTACAATGTATCGATCAATGCAGTAACCAAGGGAGTATGCGGAGACATAAGAATTAC